>JANYGD010000069.1 GCA_025359405.1 Methylotenera sp.
TTGTTGCTGGCGTCGCAAGTGCCGACTCAAAAATCGTAAAATGGGTTGATAACAAGGCGTGACGCACTATGGCGACAGGCCACCTAGCTATGAAGAAAGCAAAAGCAATGTCGAGATGAATAATCGCGGCTTGATAGTGAAGAAAAATGCACCGATAGAACACAAAAGCGAGGTGCAAGATTTACAGCAACAGCAGCAAGACCGTAAAGATAAGATTCTATTGGCTTCGTATACCAATGCGAATGAAATTGATTTGGCGCGCGACCGCAGCTTAGAGATGAATAAGGCCGCCATGACCAGTTTAGCATCGCAAAAAGAAAATATTGCTGCACGCATTACCCGCAACGCCACCACTGCAGATGGTTTTCAAAAGCGCAATAAGCCTTTGCCTGCCAATTTGGATAAAGAGTTTAAAGATGCACTGGCGCAATCTGGCCGTATTGATAAACAAATAGCTGATCGCAAGGTTGAAATGGAACAAACGCGTAAAAATTATGCGGATGATAAAGCGCGCTTTTTACTATTGAAGCAGCCCGGAGATGTCAACTCTACTGCACCTGCCACTTTGACTGCTAGCTCGGGTACAGAGGCTCCAACGGTCGAAAAACTACATACCGATAAAAAATAAGTTATTAATTAGCTGCTTAATTTTTTCTTTAAAATCTCGTTTACCTGTGCAGGATTAGCCTTGCCTTTACTGGCTTTCATGGCCTGACCCACTAGCGCGTTAAAAGCTTTTTCTTTGCCCGCTTTAAATTCTTCTGCCATAGCTTGATTGGCCGCCAGCACTCCGTCGATGATTGCCTCGATTGCACTAGCATCATTAATTTGTACAGCCCCCATTTGCGTTAAATGAAGCAGCATCCCTTCGTAAGTACTCAAAATAAAGTTGCCAGAGACAACTTTCCAAAGATTGGGCAGAATATCTTTTGCTGTTTTATTACTTATCTTTTGATTTGCAACTAGGCCGATAACTGCGGCCAAATTTTCAGGGGGTATTGGACAATTAGAAATATCAATGTTATCTGCGTTGAGCAAAGCGGCTATTTCACCACTTAAAAAATTAGCCGCTAATTTAGGTTGGTTAGAAATTTTAGCAGTTTGCTCAAAATATTTTGCATGGGCAGTGGATTGCGTCATTAAAGCTGCATCATAGCGACTTAAGCCATATTCAGCCTCAAACCTCGCTTTCATCGCTTCTGGCAACTCTGGCATAGTGGCTTGCACGCGGGCTTTATCAGCCTCGGTCACTTCTAGCGGCAACAAATCCGGGTCGGGAAAGTAGCGATAATCGTTCGCCTCTTCTTTGCTACGCATTGATTTGGTTTCACCCGTATCAGGATTAAATAACACCGTTGCTTGTTGAATTTTCCCGCCATCTTCAAGTGTTTCAATCTGCCAGCGGGTTTCATATTCAATCGCCTGCGTCATAAACTTGAAAGAGTTTAAGTTTTTAATCTCGCGGCGCGTGCCCAATTTTTCTGAGCCTTTTGGGCGCACAGAGACGTTCACATCGCACCTAAAGCTACCTTCTTGCATATTGCCATCGCAAATATCTATCCATTGCACTAGCTCGTGCAATTTTTTGGCATAAGCCACCGCTTCTGCTGCGCTACGCATATCGGGTTCGGTCACAATTTCCAGCAAAGGCGTGCCTGCACGGTTTAAATCGATTCCGCTCATGCCTTCCACAGCGCCACCAGATTTTAAATCATGACTAGACTTGCCTGCATCTTCTTCCAAGTGTGCGCGAGTAATGTTGATGATTTTCTCTTTATCGCCTACCTGAATTGTCAGCTTGCCTTTGCCTACTATAGGTAACTCATATTGACTAATTTGGTAACCTTTAGGCAAATCTGGGTAAAAGTAGTTTTTACGCGCAAACACCGAACGTGGGGCGATTTCGGCATTGATTGCAAGCCCAAATTTAATCGCACAATTCACTGCTTCGCGGTTTAACACAGGTAACACACCAGGCAAAGCAGTGCTCACCACATCCGCTTGTGTATTAGGTTCTGCACCAAAAGCAGTACTCGCGCCACTAAAAATTTTGGTCTTGGTTTGTAGCTGTGTATGGGTTTCTAGCCCAATAACGACTTCCCACTCCATTATAGAATTCCTTCTGGTGCTTTTTGATGCCAATCTGTCACTTGTTGATAAGCATGCGCCACACCTAACATGCGCGCCTCATCAAAATAATTACCCATAATCTGCAAGCCTACAGGCAGTCCGTTACTAAAGCCCGCAGGAATGCTCATGCCTGGCAACCCCGCCAAATTAGTAGCAATAGTGTAAACATCTTGCAAGTACATGGCGACTGGATCATCGGCCTTTTCGCCCGCTTTAAACGCGGTGGATGGCGCAGTGGGTCCCATAATAATGTCGCATTTTTTAAACGCTTGCACAAAATCATCGGCTATCAAGCGGCGTATTTGTTGAGCTTTGAGGTAGTAGGCATCGTAATAACCAGCACTAAGCACATAGGTGCCAATGAGGATGCGACGTTTAACTTCCGCGCCAAATCCTTCGGCACGCGATTTCATGTACATATCCATTAAATCGTCATACTGCGCGGCGCGATGCCCATAGCGCACACCATCGTAGCGCGATAAGTTGGAACTAGCTTCGGCGGGCGCAAGCACGTAATACACAGGAATTGAAAGCTGGCTATTTGGCAGTGAAATATCCACGATTTCAGCGCCTAGTTTTTTGTATTCGGCAATCGCGGCTTCAATCACTTTTGCCACATTTGCATCTAAACCTTCTGAAAAATACTCGCGCGGCAAGCCAATACGCAAGCCCTTCAGTGCCATGTTTAAATCTCTTGTATAAAGTTCCTTTGGACGGTTTAAACTGGTGGAATCGCGCTCATCAAAGCCCGCCATCACATCCAACATTAGAGCGCAATCTTCAGCACTTTTCGCCATTGGCCCTGCTTGGTCAAGAGAAGATGCAAAGGCAATCATGCCGTAACGAGAAACTAATCCGTAAGTCGGTTTTAAACCTGTAAAGCCGCACAAGCTGGCTGGCTGCCGAATCGAGCCGCCAGTATCGGTGCCTGTGGCCGCCGCACAAAGCCGTGCCGCCACAGCCGCCGCACTACCGCCGCTGCTACCACCTGGCACGCGGTCGAAATCCCATGGGTTTTTAACGCCACCAAAAAAGCTGGTTTCGTTAGATGAACCCATGGCGAATTCATCCATATTGGTTTTGCCCAAATTTACCGCACCTTCTGCATCAAACTGCGAAATTACGTGTGCATCATAGGGCGCTTTGAAGGTTTCTAGCATTTTCGAGCCGCAAGTGGTACGCCAGCCTTTTGCGCAAAAAATATCTTTTTGTGCGATTGGAATGCCTGTTAATGGCGCAGCCGTGCCTGCCGCAATGCGCGCATCGGCCAATTTGGCTTGAGCGAGCGTTTTATCGGCATCTAACGTAATAAAAGCGTTAATGCTGGGGTTGTATTGTTGAATACGATTTAGAAATGTTTGTGTCATTTCAACGCTAGAAATTTCTTTTTTAGCCAACATTTGGCCGAATTGTTTAAGGCTACTGTTAATCATGCTTACTCAATGACCTTTGGTACTAGGTATAAGCCGTCCGCAACAGCGGGCGCGTTGCTTTGTAATAGTTCTCTTTGATTGATTTCGGTAATCACATCGTCGCGCAAACGTTGCACCACATCTTGCGAATGCGACATCGGCGTAATCCCCGTGGTATTGACCGCTTGCATTTGCTCGATTAAGCCTAAAATGCCAGAAAGTTTGATGAGTGTTGCCTGTGCTTCGGCCTCGTTAATTTCAATGCGCGCAAGATGAGCAATGCGTTTTATATCGGTGATATTCAGTGCCATGACAAGTTTTCGGTTTTTATTTAAAACAATTCAATTAATTTGTAACTCTAGGTTTGTAACTGTGTGCTTTTTTTGTAACATTATGTAAGCGCGACTTAAATTTCAGTGCAATATACGTTATTATACCTTGATTTTAATGCACGCCTTTAGTTAGCCACGAAGACTCGTAAACGTTTGCACAAAGCACAGGACAAAACAATATGTTTGGTTTCATCAATAGTTACTTTTCAAATGATTTAGCAATCGATTTAGGCACCGCCAACACGCTTATTTATGCGCGTGGCCGCGGCATTGTTTTAGATGAACCTTCAGTGGTGGCAATTCGCCTAGAAGGCGGGCCAAATGGCAAAAAAGTCTTGCTGGCGGTTGGTACGGATGCAAAAGGCATGCTGGGCCGTGCGCCTGCTAACATTCAAGCCATTCGCCCAATGAAAGACGGCGTGATTGCAGATTTCACCATTACCGAGCAAATGCTTAAATATTTCATACGCAAGGTGCATGATGCACGCTGGTTTTCGCCCAGCCCACGTATTATTATTTGTGTGCCCGTTGGCTCTACCCAGGTAGAGCGCCGTGCGATTAAAGAATCAGCTGAACGTGCTGGTGCTAAACAAGTATTTTTGATTGAAGAACCGATGGCAGCGGCAATTGGCGCGGATATGCCTGTGGCAGAAGCCACAGGCAGCATGGTCGTTGATATTGGCGGCGGCACGACTGAAGTAGGCGTAATCTCACTAGGCGGCATTGTGTATGCTAAATCTGAGCGCGTAGGTGGCGATAAATTCGACCAAGCGATTATCGATTACATTCGCCGCAACTACGGCATGCAAATCTCAGAACCCACCGCTGAAGCCATCAAAAAGAAAATTGGTTCTGCTTTCCCAGGCAGCGAGGTGTTAGAAATGGAAGTCACGGGACGCAACCTGGCAGAAGGCTTGCCGCGTAAATTTACCATTTCTAGCAACGAGATTTTAGAAGCGTTAACCGAGCCACTGAATGCGATTGTTGGCGCGGTGAAATCTGCGCTAGAGCAAACTCCACCAGAATTAGGCGCAGATATTGCCGAAAAAGGCATGGTGCTGACGGGCGGCGGAGCGTTGTTGCGTGATTTAGATAGACTTTTAGTCGAAGAAACTGGCTTGCCTGTGATTGTGGCCGAAGACCCGCTGACTTGCGTGGCCAGAGGCTGCGGCCGCGCTTTAGAGGAAATGGATAAGTTGGGCAACGTATTCGCGCATGAGTAAGCCACGGTTATTCCATCAATTCAATCCATCGCGTTGGCATGCTTAAAGGTGTTCATCAAAAGCTAGAAGCACAACAAACCCCAGCTTTTTTCGTTCGCGGCCCTAGTCCGTTTTCGCGCATGGTGTTTTTCTGTGCGCTTTCCATCAGCATTATGGCGATTGATGCGCGCTTCAATTATCTATCGCAAGTGCGCCAAGCTTTCATTGCCGCGTTGCATCCACTTGAAGTTGTCGCGAACGCGCCCAGCGAGTGGTATCGCGATGTGAAAAAGTATTTTTCTGCGCATAATGCTTTAGTACAAGAAAATTACGCCCTTAAACAACAAGCATTCGAACATCAAATCATGCTGCAACGCTTAAGCACAATTCAAGCTGAAAATAACCACCTGCGTAGTTTGTTGAATGGCAATATTCCCATTCAACCCAAAGCGGTTTTAGGCGAAATCTCGCACATGGGTCGTGACCCGTTTACACACACGGTGGTGGTAAATCGCGGTAGTCAACACAATATTAAAGCGGGGCAAGCGGTGGTGGATTCTAAAGGCGTGATTGGCCAAGTGACTCGCGTTTACCCGTTTACCAGCGAAGTCACCCTGATCACCGATAAAGAACTTTCTATTCCGATTCAAATTGAGCGCAACCAATTACGCGCCATTGCTTTTGGCGAGGGCAATAATACGCTGGATATCCCCTATTTGCCCACCAATGTGGATATTAAAGTAGGCGATAAAATGGTCACATCGGGCATTGACGGTGTTTACCCGTCAGGCTTGGCTGTTGCCACCGTGACAAAAATTCAACAAAATCCAGAATCGCCATTTGCCAAAATTGTCAGCACGCCAATAGCGGACGTAAGCAACCACTTGCAACTTTTATTGCTAGAGTTGCCTGAAGCCAAAGAAAGCGAGCTAATTCCACCTGCAGCAGCAGAGGTGGTTAATCACAAAAAAGAGGATGCGCCAAAAAAAAATGCAGCTCCAAGGAAAAATGGCACTGCTAGTAAAAACATAAGTAGTAAAAATAAGGCTAAAACCAATGCGTCACACTAGCCTATTTAGCCTTTATTTCACTTTATTAATCGCGCTGTTATGCCAACTTTTTCCCTGGGTTGGGCAAGGTATAATTTTTCGGCCAGATTTCATGTTGGTGGTCATTTTATATTGGTTATTACGCGCGCCAAATCTTTGTAATGTAGGTACTGCTTGGTTTGCGGGCTTGTTGGTCGATTTAGCTACAGGTAGTTTATTGGGGCAACATGCCTTAAGTTTTAGTGTCGCCGCCTTTATTGCGCTAAGTTATCAGCGCCGACTAGTGCTGTTTAACACGTGGCAACTCGCTGGTTATGTCACCGCATTACTCGTTATTGAGCGCGTTGTAATATTGTTGCTCAAATTATTTGAGGGTAACGACAACCCTGGTTGGCATTATTTCTGGCCAGTGATTACTGGTTTATTGCTGTGGCAATTCATGATATTGATGTTCGGCGGTCTGACGCGTCCAAAAACCAATTAACCCCTTAATGAAATCTCGCCGCGAACTAAAAAATTACCAAAACGAGCAACACAATTTTAAGTTGCGCCTTGCCGTTCTTGGGTTGTTGGTGTTAATCGCATTTAGTGCATTGACCATTCGTTTTTATTTTTTACAAATTAAACGCTACGATTACTACCAAACACTCGCCGAAAATAACCGCATCTCAATTGTGCCAATTACACCCAATCGTGGCCTTATCTCCGATAGAAATGGCGTGGTTTTAGCACACAATTTTTTTGTTTATACGCTAGAAATTACGCCTTCTAAAGTGGAAGATTTAGACACAACCATTGCAGAAATTGCAAAATTAGTCGAAATAAGCACCGTTGACATGAAGCGTTTCAACAAACAAAAAGATGAAAGCCACAACTTTGAGAGCATTCCTCTACGCACACACTTAAATGAAGTGGAGGCTGCCAAGTTCGCCGTCAATCGTTATCGCTTCCCTGGAGTTGAGCTCAAGTCGCGCTTGTTCCGCCATTATCCACTCGGTAAGCTGGGATCGCATATGGTGGGTTACATCGGCCGCATTAACGACAAAGATATCGAGAATTTAGATGAGGCCGATTTACTCTCAAACTATAAAGGCTCTGACCATATTGGCAAAAGCGGCATCGAGCAATCATACGAATCGGTATTGCACGGAACGACTGGTTTTCAACAAGTAGAAATTGATGCGGACGGTCGCGCTGTGCGCGTGCTCTCCAGCCAGCCACCCACCTCAGGCAACAATCTCATTTTATCAGTCGACAGCAAATTACAAGAGATTGCCGAAACAGCCTTTGGCGAGCACAGGGGAGCATTAGTCGCCATTAAACCCAGCACTGGTGAAGTGTTAGCGTTTGTCAGTATGCCAACATTTGACCCCAATTTATTTGTGGATGGCATTGATTTTGACAACTGGAATGCACTCAATAACTCGCTGGACAAACCACTGATTAATCGTCCACTAAGAGGCATTTATCCGCCAGGCTCAACGTTTAAGCCATTTTCTGCATTGGCTGGGCTAGAGGCTGGCGTCAGGAAACCACCTTTTAGCATTTACGATAATGGCTACTTTACATTGCCCAATAGCACGCACCGCTACCGCGATTGGAAGCCTGGCGGACATGGCAATGTGGATATGCGCCGCGCCATTACCATTTCGTGCGATACTTTTTTTTATGGTTTGGCGATGGAGTTAGGTATTGTAAGACTCACCAATTTTGTGCGCCACTTCGGTTTTGGCCAAAAAAGCGGCGTGGATATTTCAGGCGAAATCGCTGGATTACTACCCACACCAGAGTGGAAAATGCGTCGCTACAAACAACCTTGGTATATGGGCGAAACCGTGATTGCGGGCATTGGCCAAGGCTACACGTTAGTCACGCCCATGCAATTAGCACAGGCCACTGCCATTCTGGCGAATAAAGGCGTAGCAATGCGCCCGCGTCTGGTCTCAGCGATTACCAATGCTAAAACAGGCGCAACTAGCCTCACCAAACCAATAGTGAACGAAAAAATACCATTGGATGAAAAAAACCTTGAAATCGTTAAGCTTGGCATGATAGACGTTACCTTGCCAGGCGGTACCGCTGCTAGTGTTGGCATCAACGCGGGCTATAGTATTGCTGCAAAAACAGGCACTGCGCAAGTGGTGGGCATTAAGCAAAACGAGAAATACAACGCCAAATTAATCGATGAACGCCACCGTGACCATGCTTTATTTATAGCATATGCACCAGCGGAAGAACCTAAAATTGCATTGGCTGTCATTGTAGAGAATGGTGGCCATGGCGGCTCTGCCGCAGGCCCCATTGCACGTAAAGTGATGGACTATTATTTACTCGGTAAATTGCCCGCAGTTGAAGTGCCTGCTGAATCAACAATAGTGACTAAACCCAATGAACATGCACCTGTTGCGCCAATTAAACCCATTGTAAATGCGCCTGAGGAAGAACACTTTGACTAAGAAAATAGTAAAATATAGCCATGTTTAGCAAACTGTTACAAGGTTTTTTCAAGCATATTGATTCGTTTTTAATCAGTTGCCTATTATTTACCATGCTGGTTGGCCTGTTCGTGCTGTATAGCGCATCTGGGCACAGTTTTGAACGAGTCACATCGCAGTTAATCAATATTGCCGTCGCGCTGGTGGTAATGTGGCTAGTGGCCAATATACAGCCGCAACAACTAGAAAGCATCGCAGTGCCTGCCTATATCTTGGGTGTGGTTTTGTTGATTGCTGTCACCTTATTTGGCGATGTAAGCCATGGTGCGCGCCGTTGGCTTAATTTGGGCATTACCAAAATTCAACCCTCAGAAATGATGCGCATTGCTATGCCCATGATGCTGGCTTGGTTTTTTGCTAAGCGTGAGACTAGTCCTAGAATGACAGATTTTGCGATTGCAGCTTTGCTGCTGTTGATTCCTGTCGCTTTAATTGTGAAGCAGCCAGACTTGGGCACTGCTTTACTGATTAGCGCATCTGGTTTTTTTGTGCTGTTTTTGGCGGGTTTAAGCTGGAAATTTTTATTAGGCGGCGCAGTGAGCATTGGCGCAATGATGCCATTTCTTTGGTCGATGTTGCATGATTATCAACGCAGAAGAATCGAAATTTTAATCGACCCAACGCAAGACCCATTAGGCGCGGGTTATCACACCATACAAGCCACTATTGCATTGGGTTCAGGCGGTGTTACGGGTAAAGGCTGGCTTAACGGCACACAAGCGCAATTAGATTTTTTGCCCGAGCGCACTACTGACTTCATTTTTGCAGTTTTTGGCGAAGAATTTGGCATGATTGGCAATTTAATGTTGTTGCTATTATTCAGCTTACTTATCGCGCGTGGCTTAGTGATTGCCGCGCAAGCCAGAAGCACATTTACGCGATTACTAGCAGGCAGCATCACGCTCACTTTTTTTACTTATGGCTTTGTGAACATGGGTATGGTGAGCGGCATATTGCCAGTGGTGGGCGTGCCGCTACCATTTATTAGTTATGGTGGCACATCAATGGTAACCTTGTGCTTAAGCTTTGGTATTTTAATGAGCATTCAAACGCATAAAAAACTGGTTGCGTCTGGATAAATGTTGAGTGTTAGACGATAAGAGTAAAACAATGAAAAAACAATTTTGTTTAACAGCATTTTGCTGTGTCTATTTGGCTGCTTGCGGCGGTGGCAAGGCGGTTAAACCTTCGCCTACTCCACCTGCAGCGCCAGTGCCATCCACGGCTACAAGCAAACCTGCGGCAGCAAACCCCCAAACTGCGCCTACAACCTCAACCAAGCCTGGTGGCTATTATTTGGATGATGGCCCAGGTGACAATCCGCCGCAAGATATTGATGGCATTCCCAACGCCATACCCAAAAAAGAGCCTTTACTAGAGCGCGCCAATAAGCCATATAAAGCGCTGGGTGCAGTTTACACACCAATGACGAGTTATCAACCTTATAAAGAAACGGGTGTGGCCTCGTGGTATGGCAAGCGCTATCACGGCAAAAACACTTCTAGCGGTGAAATATACGATATGTATAGCATGACGGCTGCGCACACCACACTGCCGCTGCCGAGCTATGTCAAAGTGACTAATCCCGCCAATGGCCGCTGGGTAATTGTGCGCGTAAACGATAGAGGTCCATTCAAAAGCAGCCGCATCATCGATTTATCTTACGCTGCGGCTTATAAATTGCGCTTTTCATCCGTAGGCAGCACCTTGGTTGAGGTAGAGGCGATTGACCCTAATAATGCGGCAAATTATGCTGCAAACGATGCGCAAACAACCACAGCGCCTACATCTGCAAACCCTCCAACAACACCTGCAAGCACCACGGCAACTGAGGTAAGCCCAGCAATCGTGCAATATTTTGTGCAGGCAGGCGCATTTAAAAGTGAAGTGAATGCAGAGGCGCTAAGCAAAAAAATTCAGAGCATGGAAATCGCCCAAAACGTGGGCATTAACAGCGTGTATAATGGCGACTTGTACCGTTTAAAACTAGGCCCTTTTGACAGCAGGCAAGTTGCTGATGAAGCCGCCGCCAATATTCGTAAACAACTTAACATTTCCGCCATCATCGTCAATCAATAAGATCACTTTCACGCCATGCGCCATTATTCAACAATTCCACTGTTCATTGCTTTACTCCTACTGCCCTTATTTAATGCGATTGCGCAAGTGGCGCCACCGCCAGCACTTGCCGTTAAAGCCTATTTATTAAAAGATTTTAATAGCGGCAGTATAATCGCCTCATCCAACAAAGATGAGCGTATTGAACCCGCATCGCTTACTAAAATCATGACCGCTTATCTCACGTTTGACGCCATTCAACACGACCATTTAAAGCTTGATCAAACCTTGCCAGTAAGCGAAAAGGCATGGAAGGTTGAAGGCTCTAAAATGTTTATCGACCCAAAAACGCCTGTCAGCGTTGATGAGCTCTTGCACGGCATGATTATTCAATCGGGCAACGACGCATCGATTACCTTGGCGATCGGCGTAGCTGGCAGTGAAGAGCAATTTGCCGATATGATGAACAAACAAGCCACTAAATTAGGCATGACTAACACGCATTTTATGAATGCAACCGGCCTACCCGATAAAGATCACTACACCACTGCTCAAGATTTAGCGACGCTAGCAACCGCGTTAATACGTGATTTTCCACAAGAATACCACCGACTTTATTCGGTAAAAGAATACACTTACAACAAAATCACGCAGCCAAACCGCAATCGCTTATTGTGGCTAGATACCAGCGTAGACGGCATGAAAACTGGCCATACCGATACGGCTGGTTATTGCTTAATTGCCTCGTCGAAACACGGCGAATCGCGCTTGGTTTCAGTGGTTTTAGGCGCAGAGAGTGAAGCCGCGCGCGCCACCGAGAGCCAAAAACTGCTCAATTATGGCTTTCAATTTTACGAATCCACTTTAGTATATAAACAAACGCAAACTGTGAACACCTTGCGCGTTTACAAAGGCCAAGATAAAACCCTTGCCGCAACAGTTGCCAATAATTTTTATCTTACCTTGCCAAAAGGTGATTACGTGCGCGTAAAAGCCAGCATGACCAGCCAGCAACCGCTAATTGCGCCGATTAAGGCAGGCCAAGAAATTGGCAAAATTACTTTTTCTTTAGATGGCAAAACCATCAACGAGCAAAAATTGGTCGCCGCAAAAAGCATCGCAGAAGCGGGCTTCTTTGGCCGAATTATAGATAGCGTTCGATTGTTAGTGCGGTAACATGGCAGCAAAAAACGACGATATTACTGAAACTTTAATCGAATTCCCCTGTGATTTTCCCATAAAAGTCATGGGCGAAACACACGCCGATTTCACCGCTGAAATCATCAAAACTATCCAAACGGTAATGCCTAATTTTGATGTGCGCAACGTCGAAATGCGCGGAAGCTCTGGCGGCAAATATATCAGTCTCACTTGCACCGTGCATGTCACTTCCAAACCACAATTAGACAATATTTATCGCGCGCTCACTAGTCATCCAATGGTGAAAGTAGTGCTTTAGCAACAATGGTACCAGACTTAAACGGCCTAATTATTCTGGATTTGGGTCGCACCGATTACCAAACTACGCTGACAGCGATGCAAGCTTTTACCAATAGCCGCAGTGCTGAAACCCCTGATGAATTATGGCTTACAGAGCATGATGCCATTTATACACTCGGCTTAAATCGTAAAAATGTGCGCCTGCCGAACAACGATATTCCTGTCCTTTTGGTGGATAGAGGCGGCAAAATCACTTATCACGGCATCGGCCAAGTGGTCATTTATTTATTGATTGACTTAAAACGTCGCAATTTAAATGTGCGGCAGCTGATCAGCAAAATAGAATCTAGTATCGTTGAAACTCTTGCTCAGTATAGTGTTGCGGCCAATGCAAAAATCGATTCGCCTGGTGTATATGTTAACGAAAAAAAAATAGCTTCACTTGGTTTGCGTCTAAAAAATAATTGCTGTTATCATGGTTTAAGTTTAAATGTGGGAATGGATTTAGCGCCATTCGCTGACATTGATCCGTGTGGCCATGTGGGCCTAGAAGTCACCCAAACAAAGGATTTAGGCATTGCAAAAACACCGCAAGAACTTGGTGAGCAATTGCTGCAAAAATTATCAGAAAATTTAAGTAAATGAATGAATTAGCAACAAAAAAAATTGCAGGTGTTAAACAAATGGATGCCGAAAAAACGTCACGCATCCCCATCAAAATTATCCCGCAACCTATGTTACGCAAGCCTGAGTGGATTCGTATGAAAGTGCCAGATAGTAGGCGTTTTCAGGAAATCAAAAAAATCCTGCGCGAGAACAATCTACACACGGTGTGCGAAGAGGCTTCGTGTCCCAACATTGGGGAATGCTTTAGCGGCGGCACAGCGACTTTCATGATTTTGGGTGATATTTGCACGCGTCGTTGCCCATTTTGTGATGTGGCGCACGGCAAACCATTAGCTCCAGACACCTATGAACCAGCCAACTTGGCGCGTACCATCGCACAAATGCAATTGAAATACGTGGTCATAACATCGGTTGATCGCGATGATTTAAAAGATGGCGGCGCGCAACATTTTGTGGATTGTATTCATGCCGTGCGTGAGGCTTCGCCAAACATCAAAATTGAAATTTTAGTCCCAGATTTTCGTGGTCGTTTAAGTGTTGCGCTAGAAGTTTTGAGCAAAGTACCACCTGACGTGATGAACCATAATTTAGAAACTGTACCACGTTTGTACAAGCAAGCACGCCCTGGCTCAGATTATCAAAACTCGCTCAATTTGCTTAAAACGTTTAACGAAATGTATCCGCACATTCCCACCAAATCAGGCCTCATGCTTGGACTTGGCGAAACCAATGATGAAATACTTGAAGTAATGCAAGATTTGCGCGCGCATAATGTCAGCATGCTCACACTAGGCCAATACCTACAACCCAGCGTGCATCATTTGCCCATAATGCGCTATGTTGAACCAGTGATTTTTGATGATCTTAAACAAAAAGCTGATGCGATGGGCTTTAATAATACGGCCAGCGGCCCCATGGTAAGAAGTAGTTATCACGCCGACTTACAAGCGCATCAAGTCATATAAAGGACAATATGGTTCCCCATTTAACAACCGCACTCAATGGCCCGCTACTAAGCCTAGAAAAGCGCATGCTGAGTGACATGCCGAAGATTGAACATTGGTTTCGCTCGCAATGGTTAGAATATGCTTCACCGTTTTATGCTTCCGTAGATTTACGCAATTCTGGCTTTAAACTCGCACCTGTCGATACCAATTTATTCCCCGGCGGTTTTAACAACCTTAACCCAGAATTTATAAGCCTTAGCGTACAAGCCGCGCAAGTCGCAGTAGAGAAAATCTGCCCAGAGGCACATCGGCTGATGATTATCCCCGAAAATCACACGCGCAATACCTACTATTTACGCAATGTGGTTGAGCTGGTGACGATTATGAAAGCTGCTGGGCTAGATGTGCGTGTAGGTAGTATTTCGCCTGAAATTACTCAGCCAACCACGCTTGAAACACATGACGGCCAACATTTGTTGCTAGAACCTGTAGTACGCGTGGGTAATCGTATTAAGCTCATCAACAAAGAGCTCGGTGACTTTGATAGTTGTGCGATTTTACTCAACAACGATTTGTCGGGTGGTGTGCCAGATATACTCAAAAACTTAGAGCAAGATTTAATTCCACCTTTGCACGCTGGTTGGCACGTTCGCCGAAAATCGCAGCATTTTGATGCATACAATCGCGTAATTTCTGATTTTTCGAAGCTTTTAGGTATAGATGAATGGTTGCTGAATCCATACTTTGAAACTTGTGGTGAGATAGATTTTCACGCACGTACAGGTGAAGAATGTTTGGCTTTAAAAGTAACTGAATTACTCGCAAAAATCAAAATAAAGTATGCTGAATACGGTGTAACACAGGACCCATTTGTAATTGTAAAGGCCGATGCGGGCACCTATGGGATGGGCATTATGACAGTGAAATCACCCGACGATGTGCGCGATTTAAACCGCAAAGCGCGCAATAAAATGTCGGTGATTAAAGAAGGCCAACAAGTCAGTAAAGTAATTATTCAAGAAGGGATTTATACCTTTGAGAGCATAGACGACGCGGTTGCTGAGCCTGTCGTGTATATGATGGATCATTTTGTAATTGGCGGTTTTTACCGCGTGCACACTGGACGTGATGTGGATGAGAACCTAAATGCGCCAGGCTCACATTTTGTGCCATTGGCATTTGAAAAGCCTTGTACTTTGCCGGATTGCACTGGCCAGCCGGATACTGTACCCAACCGCTTTTATGCGTACGGTGTAGTTGCGCGCTTAGCCTTACTGGCTGCGGCCATCGAGCTACAAGAAACTGATCCATTAAATCAATAATGAAATTACTTTTTATTTTAGACCCGCTAGCTAGCCTAAAAAACTACAAAGACACCAGCCTAGCCATCATGCACGAAGCGGCGGCACGCGAGCATGCGCTATATGTGTGTGAGCAACACGATGTGTTTTTACGTAACGAAATTGTTAAAATTAAAGCGGCTGAGTTCAATTTTTGTGAAGGTGAAAACTGGTATCAACTTGGTGAAAATAAAGAAGTATTGCCGAAAGATTTTGACGCCATTTTGATGCGTAAAGATCCACCATTTGATAACGAATACTTGTATAGCACGTATTTACTTGAACTGGCCGTCAATCAAGGTGCGCGCATCATCAACAACCCCAGCACGGTGCGTAGCTGGAATGAAAAATTATCCGTTGCTAAATTCCCACAATTTGCGCCTGAATTTTTAGTGACGTGCAACAACGATTTAATTCGTGAGTTCTTAGCCAAACACAAAGATATTGTAGTAAAACCGCTAGATGGCATGGGCGGCAGTGGCGTATTTAGGCTATCGCAGGTAGACCCTAACATTGGCGTGATTTTAGAAACTTCGACTAATTTTGGCACGCAAACTATCATGGCGCAGCGTTATTTGCCACAGATTTTACAAGGTGATAAACGTATTATTGTGATTAACGGCGAGCCGTTACCATACTCACTTGCGCGCATCCCCAAAGCTGGCGAAACACGTGGTAACTTGGCTGCTGGCGGCACTGGCATCGCTCAACCACTTACAACGCGCGATTTAGAAATCGCCACAACCATTGGCAAAACGCTTAAAAAAGAAGACTTATTTTTGGTTGGCCTTGATGTGATTGGTGAATATCTAACCGAAATCAACATCACCAGCCCGACAGGCATGGTAGAAATTGCTGCGCAAACCCCCTGCAAACCCGCGCAAGTTTTTATGCAAGCGCTAGAAGGAATTTGCAACTAAAGCTATAGTAGCGCCTATGCGCTTATTTCTTATATTTTTACTGGGCTTTTTGCTGGCCGCTTGCACCAAACCAGAACCGCTTTACGACACACAAAGCTATGTGTTTGGTACCTTGGTTGATATTAGCATTTACGGGGAAACCCAAGAGCGTGCACAAGAAGTTTCAAATCAAATAATTGGTGATTTTCAAGAATTACATAACCGCTTGCACGCTTGGCGTCCTAGTGAATTAAAAACGCTGAACGATGAGTTTTCGCGTGACAATACCCCGGTTACCATTGCACCAGATATTGCGGCCATGTTAAGCGATGCAACTAAACTATCTATTCAATCCAAGGGGGCGTTCAACCCTGCAATTGGCGGACTGATTGAGGCTTGGGGCTTTCATCAAGATGAGTTTCATCCACTTAAAGTGGATGAAGTTAAAATTAAAAACTTAGTACAAGCCAACCCGCAAATGTCGGATATTGTGATTGAAAACGGTAAAGTAACTAGCAATAATCCCGCTGTACAACTTGACCTTGGTGGCTACGCAAAAGGCTATGCACTAGATATCGCCTTGGCTAGCTTGCGTAAACAAGGCGTTAAAAATGCGCTCGTCAATATTGGCGGCAATATTATTGCGTTAGGCCAGCACGGCGAAAAACCTTGGCGCGTGGGCATTCAACACCCGCGCAAACCCAATGCGATTGCAACACTAGACCTTGAAAGTGGTTGGGCAATTGGCACTTCGGGCGATTATCAGCGCTATTTTGAGCTTAATGGTAAACGCTATTGCCATATAATCGACCCGACTACGGGCTACCCAGTACAAGGCGTACAAGCAGTGACTGTGTTAATTTCGCCACAAAGCAACGCTGGAACACTCTCAGATGTGGCTTCTAAGCCCATTTTTATTGCTAAACCAGAGTCACGCGCAGAGGCTGCAAAAGTAATGCATGTTGAATACTATTTAGTGATTGAATCTGATAGCAAAATATTGATGAGCGCGGCTATGGCAAAGCGACTTACATGGTTGGACACGGTAGCTGCAAAACATGCCACATCAGCTCAGCCATAACATCACTTTAAATCAATATTTAAAGCCATTGATAGGCGATTGGCTAGTAATGCTTGCAAGCCTAGTGGCTGTTATTTTGATGTTTCAACAATTTTGGAGTTTTGAACACGCAAGCCAACTCAAAATCAGGCAAGGCAACAAAATTATTGGCACTTACGATTTAAATCAAACGCGAGAACTACATATAAAAGGCCCAATTGGTGAATCAATTATTGTCATCAACCAAGGCAAAGTGCGCTTTAAACAATCGCCCTGCCATAACCAATACTGTGTGCATCAAGGCTGGCTAAGCCGCGCAGGGCAAGTAGCTATATGCTTACCCAACCAAGTTAGCTTGCAATTAATGGGCGCGAAATACACTTATGACTCGCTCAACTATTAACATTCAAACCACTGCTGAAGACCATCACATTGCTAAACTTACAGCATTGGCTATAGGTTTGCATATTTTGGAGGCGGTCATACCATCGCCGCTTCCAGGCGTAAAACCTGGCATCGCCAATATTGTTACTCTTTATGTACTATATGAATATGGCTTTGCCACGGCGGCATGGGTAAGCTTATTGAGAGTTTTCGCCAGCAGCTTATTGCTTGGGCATTTTTTATCGCCCACTTTTGTGCTAAGTTTAAGCGGCGCGTTATTCAGTTTAACTGCTTTATATTTAGCACAAAATCTACCAAAAAAATACTTTAGTGCTATCACACTCAGCATTTGCGCGGCATTTGCACATATTGCTGGGCAATTAATTGTTGTACGTTTATGGCTGATACCGCATACCGGTGTTATTTATTTAATCCCAATTTTCGCGCTGGCAGCCTTAGTGTTTGGATTAATCAACGGTCTGATAACCGCTAGATTGCTTGCAAATAAACATTAATTACTTATCTAGACCATAATAAAAAAGAGCGGTAAATCCGCTCTTTTTTAATTTCAAACCTTACTTTTCAAACCACATTATTGCAATAACTCACGCCATAAAGTCCGTTTGCCAGTAAAACTACCTGCAGTTGGTGGAAAAGTCACATCATTATCTTTATTTGGGGTCGGATCGGTAGAAGTTACCACCTCAACCACAGGTGCGCCATCAATGTATAAGACATTCACACCAACGATAGTCGAGTCATATTTTGCTGAGACTAAACCGCTTGAAGTAACAGCACCACCTGTTTTATAGTCAAGGAAATTTAACCAACCATGCCCCCCAGGTGAACAAGCAGTATTAGAAGGAACAATTGTAGGGACGATTAGAACACCCAATACCAATTGACTATCAATGTTTACCCGCTCTCCACTCTCAGGAAAGTCCACAAACCAGCCTCTGCCGGTGTAAAAATTCACTGGCAGAGTTGGCGAAATAGAACGTGTACCGTTAGCGACATTAGTCGCCATGGTTTGATTCACCATCAGCGTAGTTTGGCTACGTGGATTTACAAACGTAGTACCGGAATTATCATCCTTAATGGCATATTCAGTTTGCGTTTGAGTCGTGGTAAGGTCTCCAACTTCTAGGTATTTACCAGTGCCGATGAAAACAACCCGACTCCCTGCGATTTTACCAAGTACTGGCGTTGTAGTAATTGGTTGCGGGTTAGCACCAGCATTATCTGAGAATAAGGTAGCGAATTTAATTGCAACACCAGTCCCAATACTAGCTGTCGTGGTAGTGTCATTAACATCAAAACGCCACACATTGCCTAACAAATCACCTCCATAAACATAGCTTACTGCATTGCCTGGAGGCTCATTATTAAAGCCTGCTATTTTAGCCAAGCCACTAGGTGTGGTTGTACTTCCTACACCGGTAGCAATTTTACTAATAATTGCGCCAGTGTTAGCGTTCAATACGTACAAGTAACCTTTTCCATCACCATTACCTCCTGGGCTAACATTGTTATACCCAGAAGTCACCAATACCACCCAGGTGCCATCAGCTTTTTTGGTAATAACAGGTTGGCCATAGCTATAGCCCAGGTCGTCATCTTTCGTTTTTCCTATGCCAGCCGTGGTTGTGAGCTCCCATAACAATGTTGGAGTTGCGGGGTTAGTGATATCCAACGCATAATAACCGCGCCCACCGCCGTTTAACCCAGCCACCAAAATGGTTTTCCATGTAGCACCAGCAGTCGTACAGTTTGCAGTGCACACATCCGAGGTAATCGGGCTACCATTCACAAAATTGTTATGCAAAGTGCTGTAGTTAAAATCTGCCAGCTTCCACATATTCGGTATTACCATACTTGGCACATAAGCCCAACGTTCCACACCTGTATCGGCTGCAAAGGCGTGCATCATGCCATCATTAGTGCCCATATACACCGTGCCAGCTCTACCGGCTTGTGCCGTTTTAAAGGCACTGTAACCTGGATATGGGTAACTGAATACGGGCGCACTAATAAAGGCAGGTTGAGATTCCAAAGCATCGCCCAATATTGCACTGCGAGCGCGGAATAACTCATTATCTACAATGGTAGAACCAGAACCGGTGACGTTAGTTGGACGATTCTCAAAGCCAGATTGCCCTCGCAAGTAGTTAAGCAAGTTAGCGCCTACAGCTCTAGATTGTTGCGAACTATCTAAGCTAGACCACTGACTAAGCGCACTGACAGTTGCAGTGTTAAAATAGCTTGGGTTTGCAGTTGCATAGGCCGTATCAAAGTTCATTACTGCCGTACCAGTAGCGTTAGCAGTAACGATAGTACGCGTATCAGTAGTGGCCGCTACTTTTGCATTCATGGTACCTGTACATGCCGTTGCCATGGGCACTTTACAAACCTGAGGACCAGAAGTTGCATCGCCTGAGAAATCAGTACAAGTACCATTACTCGGCGTTTCACAGTTATATATGGTAGTGTCTCCAGAAGTCTGAGCAACAGGCAAAGTAGCACAGGTTCCAGGATCGACTACAATGTTTTCCACGCACCAACTAGCATTCTCGTTAACTACGCCAGTATCTGTATTGATGCCGCGCGCTTCCAGATTACCGTTCCAATTAACTGTAGTATAGCTGGCAACGTAAGCAAAGTTGTTACCTGCCACTGGATTCAGCGTGCTTGTAGCTGCTGCTGCTGCTGCACCCTGTTTGGATCTGATACTTGCCAAGGCATTAGCCAAGCCTGTGGATAAAGTATATGGATTAGTAGCACTAAAATAGGTGCCGTGGCCATTGACTGCGGCATGCCACAAGTCGTCAATATTGGCGATAAGACCATTACCGCTGCTATCTTCGCCTGGAATCGGCCAATTACAAGTTGTACCAGTCGCTTGCCATTTGCAGACTGTTGAACTGGCAGAAAGGCCAAGTCTAACTGCATCATAATCCGCATTTGTGCCGCCTTTTTCATAGCCAACCGAGTAATTCATCCAACCACTTGCACCCAAACCTAAGGTAAAGGTAGTCATATGTTGCTGGTTGTTTTTATCTGTAGCGCTTTGAAACACATTGTTGTATGGATCAGGATCACCTGCAACGGCAGGAGTAGAGCAAAGTATGTTGCTAGTAGCCCCAGAAGTACAATTACCTAAGGTGGGAGTGCGTAAGTCTGTTTGGTAATAGTACATGGCAACATCTGCTAAGCTGTCGCTACTTCCGCCGGTAGTGTTTTGCGAGAAATCGACAAATACAGGCGCACTTGCGGCTGGTGCTGCGGTACTATTACAAGTGCTACCAAGTGTTGGAAGCCCATCATTAGTCCAGCTAGAAGGCGTACAACTACCCGGCGGGGCTGTTGTCTTTGTACAAGTACCAATTTGTGACTGTGTTTTAAGCACCTTAGTGCTGCCAGTACAGGTGTTAGGACTTGGGGTAACTTTTGAATAAGAGCTCCTAGTATAAGTAAATGTGTAGGAGTTTGCAGTTGTTGTTGCTCCATCGTAGAGCGGTCTAGCCACGGTATCGTCTTGGTTTCCTACGCCTGTACTACCATCTAACTGATAGCCAGCAGCGCTACCGTTCCAGTAGCCATCGGTAGACATAATGCTAAAGTTCTGCTGGCAAGAATACTGCATTGGATCGGTTACGCCCCCACTCAGTAAACCTGCATAATAGCGCCCGGCATCTGATAACGCGACGCGTAACGGCGTACTACCACCCGGAGTAACTCCGTAAAATGAGCTATACCAATTGGTGCGTTGTGTGCCGGTAAATGTATCCAATGCCACCGTGGGTGCATTAGAGCTGCTTAGCCTTAGCAGGCCTACACGGTAACTTTGATCGAGCGTGCTAAATGCCTGCCCTGCAGCTGTTTTCATCATCAGCATGCGTGTACGGTAATAACTATACCAGTTGGCAAAATTGGTCAGATTTGCGGCTGTGGTATCTGGAAACACATCAGTAGTAAATGTCATACTGCCAGACGCTATGGTGATTACTGGAGGGTAACTGGCAGCCGAAGTTGGGCCAGTAATAGTAACCGTGCTGCTAGAAGCAGAAGCAGAATAACCAGTGATTGCAGATTTAAGATTTATTTGTGTGACAATATTAGCCGCCACTGTGCTAGTACTACTATTAGCCATGGAAAAAGTTAACATAAGCTGAACGCCATTGACTGTAATGCCGCCAACCGAAGTACTGCTAGACCCACCGACTACAATGGTGGTGGTTTCTGTAGTCGCTAGTCTGCGTTTAGAGAACACCGTCGTACCGCCGGGTGGCGGCGTATTAGCTGGTGTAGAAGGTGGTGGTGGTCTTCCAACATGGCATTCAGCATAGAAGGTGTTGGTGCTGTCATTGTAATTCTTTTGCAGTTGTGTATTTTGCATACCGGTGTACTGGTAATAATAAGCAGATTGTCCGGTTGGATCTGCGCCAAAGCTTTGAGAAGCCACAAAATTGTTATTGAGATTAACGGTGCCTGCACCAGTGCTAAACCCATCCACCCATGCACCAGTAAAACTTGAATTTGAATAGAGTGCTTTCGCTGCGTCTAGCGGTGGCGTGTAAATAGTCGAAGGTTCGTAATATATTTCGTTACATTGGCTGCTACGCAAGCCATAATAACCATATTGCCATGTCACCGCACTACCGCCATCATTATCATCATCAGGCATGTGATCCCAAGCCATACTGCCTGAATCGTCCAACACCAACAATACATTTGGTTTTACCGATGTAGTAGTAGCTGTTGCCAAAGGCGCTGTGGCCAGAGCAACTGTAGCTGCCTGCGCAGGTAACGGCGAAATTAGGCTAGCTAGCCCAAGGAAGAGAAAGTAACTTGCAATAGTAAAATAGCGTTTCATGGATGTCTCCTAATAGACAAATGCTTGTACGTAGCTAACAGAATTTTTTGGTCCGGCAACCCTAGTTGTGATGCGCATTTGCGGAGTTTGGCCCGCCACAGGGCAACCTGGTCCATTACAGACAGTTTGAGGCAGTGGAATCTGCTGCCCATTTTTATCTTCAGCTGGCGAGCTGAACAGGCAATCTGCATTTTGAATGGCTACATTGGGGGTGCGGCACATGCGCTGAACTATATATTGAATAGTATTGCCGCTGTTGTCTGTGCCCACCAGAACGGCGTTGTTAGCCGTAGTCCAAGTAGCGTCTGCGGTGAGATTTAGCGCAGGATCAGCACTAGAAAAATAACCAGGATTGGTAGCGGTAGCGGTAATGTTGAAGGTGTGGGTAATATCATTCAAAACATTCTTGCCAGCATTACCAGCAGCATTTTGCATTCCTGTCAACAAGGTGATAGCCGCTTCTACTCCAGCATCTGCCGAAGTGGTGGCTGCTTGCTTAAATGCCAGATTACCTGCAATCAAGTTATTAGTATCTACCGAGCGTATGAGCGCGACCGCTGCTAAAGACATAACAACCAAGGCTATAAGGGCAAGAAACAATACCATACCGCTTTGCTGCATACTGCGGATATGCCCAAATTTAGGTTTAAATTTAACATCAAACTTAAGCTCAAAATTACTATATTTTAGTGATGTCATAGCGTATCCTTAGACCAAACCATATTACGCAACGGCATAATAGTTTCGAATACCCGATAATGGTAGCGCGCCCAATTAGCATTTCCAGGGCTTAAGTCTACCGCTGGTGCGGGTGAAGCCACCGAAGGATTTGCTGAGGTAGCATCCCACGCACACAAGCCAGTAGGGGCCGCAGTCGCTGTTGAGCTGCATGCAGTTGTGACTGCAACAGGTTCAATTTTGGTGTTGCGCGCTATAACCGAGATGCGCACAGCTTTTATACGGTTGCGATTAGCAACTGATGGCGCCGCCCAAGTAGCACCACTAGGCTCTACCCACTGAACAACCTGATTAGAGTTAGCTGAAGCTGAGATACCATATTGCGCTTGAAGGTTGACTACACCTGCAACAACAGGAACACCATTGCGCTCTAAGTTGCCAGTTGTTGGATTTACAGCATAGGTAACTGTACTCCAAGCGCCCAAGCAGGCAAGATTTGCACCAACGCTAGCGTTGGTAGTATTTTGCAAGGTAACCGATGTAGTGCCAGTTATTGCGGTTACGCTGGATAAGGCACAAGTAGCCCCATTGTAAATTAGCGTAATGTCATTTACCGCACAACCAAAATTGTTAGCCACTGTTGCTGCGCTTCCGACTAGAGCACCTATCGGACTAGAAACGCCGCCAGATTGTGAGTTGCCATATTGTATTGTGACGGTGTCACTTGCGGGATTTGCACCTGCAACGCCATCTGTAATGTTTACGGGAGAAATGCTTGTAATACCAGTGGCGCCAAATGTTACAGTTGTGCACTCTAGTGGCGAATCTGCAACGCCAGGCAGACCGGCAGGCATAAGCGGATAACCTGCAAGCTGCAGCTCCCGCCCAATGTTATACAGTGCAATGCCACCATTTGTTTGTGCATCGGCAGTGCCCGTAGTCGCGCGCTTTTGGCCCTCAAATATAGACAGCACTTGCACAATTACCAACGCAACTAGCATACCAATAACCAGACCAACCATGATCTCAATCAAAGTAAAACCAGTTTGATTTGTAAGGTGACGTTTGTAATTAGATTTCATTTGTTCTAGCCCCCAGCGATATTGGCAGTGGTGGTGAAACAATGCGCAACCGCCATAGCGCATGGCGAAGCTGCTGCTGTGAGCGCCGCTTCGCCCGGTGCTGTCCAGCCCACATTTACCCTAAACTGGGTAGAGCCTGCTGCAGCTTGAGTGATGCTAAGCAAACCACCTGGTAAGGCCGGAGCAAGAGAGGAGTTTGATGTAACGTAAGTAGCAGCATTAGCAGGGTCAGCCCACATTCTGCCCAATCTCTGTTGAGCGATATAACTGGCATCAGCACGAAATTTTGAATTGGTAGTATTTTGAAGCATGGCTGCTTGTAAACCTACTAAAGCAAGTATGCCCATAGAAAAAATCACAATTGCAATAAGCGCTTCTAGTATTACTGCACCCTGCTGACTTGATTTTGCTGAAGATAAATTTTGTTTAAGCATAATTTTCTCTAATCACAAGTTACAAGCACGCGGGTTAGAATTTATCGCTAGACTAGGATCGCACATTCTGGCCGTGCCCCCCGCTAAAATCTCCACTCGCAATGGTTTATCTGCATTGGTTGCGGTAAGATTAACTCGCGCAAGCGAAGTTGCAGGAGTTACCACACCACCAAAATTATTAAAACTGATAGTTGTTGCAGCAGTTGCAAAATCTGGCGCTAAAGCAGTAAGTGTCACAATAGCAGAACCTTCGCCACTGTTTCTAGATTCGATTGTCGATGCAGGATTAACCACACTGACTGTCCAAGAAGAGCCTGTCCCTAAAGTAAAGGAAACGTTTGTGTTACGTGCGACCGCTTCTGCCCGTGCCTTTTGCAGGCCATTCACGATGGATTCTGTTGCATTACGAACCTGTGAATTTATTATCATTACCCTAAAACTAGGGAAAGCCACCGATGCAACAATAGCCAAAATCGCTACCGTAATCATCAACTCAATCAGTGTAAATCCAGCGGATTTGTGTTTTGAAACTAGCATGAACCACCTTTTCTAACTTGCCAACAAGCGGTTGTTGGGTATGCGCCCCAACCTGTATTAGCCTGCGTAGTACCTTTAGTATTGGCTTGATCTATGGTGTAGATAAAATTAGAGATGCTATTTAGTCCCGTCGCAGTGATTGTATAGGTGGTCGCAGAAAGATTGCTACAAGTATAGGTGAAATTTGTAGTCGCCACAGGACAAGGTCCAGCAACATATGTGCGGTTATCCTGAAAAAATCGTTCCATCACCACACGACCATTTGCTAAATTGGAGGTACCTTCTTGCAATTTTCCGCGCGTCACATAGTCTGCATACTGCGGTATAGCAACGGCTGCCAATATGCCGATAATCGCCACGGCAATCATCAGTTCGATTAGCGTAAAGCCTTTTTGTGTCATTTTTAATGCATCCATTTTTTCCGCCCTTTTTTGGTTGATTGAATCATGCCAAAGCTTATAAGGCCTTGTCTAGTAGTATCCGATATTCGGACAATTTTGCAGAATAAGCGGTTAAGCCATCATCATTCTGCCTTCTGCGCCATTCAATGTTAAAATATTGAGACTTAAGTTTTGTTGCGAGATTGCGATGTGTAAATCAATTATAAGCGTTGTAATGTTATGTATTGCATATGCCATTTTAGCTGGTTGTGGCACTAAAGGGCCGTTATACATTCCTGAGCAGCGCTATCCACAAAAAGATAGCACTCAAGAAACACCCAAAACAGCTCCTGAAGCGTCACCTCCAGCAAAAGCATACTAAAAGTAAACATTATAATGAACGCATTTACTCTAAAAAATGGCGAATTACATGCCGAAAATATTGCGCTTAGCCAAATTGCAAAAGAATTTAATACGCCTTGCTATGTCTATTCCAAAAGCACGCTCACACAAGCATTTAAAGGCTTTCAGGCTGGTTTGGTTAATACTAATCATCTAATTTGCTTTGCAGTAAAAGCTAACTCTAACATTGCGATTTTAAATTTATTTGCCAAGCTGGGCGCGGGCTTTGATATTGTTTCTGGTGGCGAACTTGCGCGTGTATTGGCGGCTGGCGGCGACCCAAAAAAAATCGTATTCTCTGGCGTGGGCAAAACGGTAGATGAAATGCGCGCCGCTTTAAACGCGGGCATTTTTTGCTTTAATGTGGAATCTGCTAGTGAATTGGCTCGATTGAATGCTGTTGCTGGTGAACTGCGTAAAATCGCACCAGTATCGCTGCGCGTAAACCCCAACGTAGATGCGAAAACGCATCCTTATATCTCGACTGGCTTAAAAAATAACAAGTTTGGCGTAGCATTTGACGATGCCATAAGTGTTTATGAGCAAGCCGCTGCCATGCCCAATATTAGAGTGCATGGCGTAGATTGCCATATCGGCTCACAAATTACTGAGTTGGCACCGTTTATTGAGGCGCTGGATTTAATTTTAGGCTTGGTGGATGCGCTAGAAGCTAAAGGCATACACATTTCGCACATTGACGTGGGCGGTGGCATTGGCATTACTTATGCTGACGAAACACCACCCGAATTTACCAGCTACACCAAAGCCATTTTAGCCAAATTAGCCAATAAAAATATAAAACTGCTGTTTGAACCAGGCCGAGCATTGGTAGGCAATGCAGGCGTGTTGTTGACAAAAGTCGAATACATCAAAAACACTGAAAGTAAAAACTTTGCCATTGTAGATGCCGCCATGAACGATCTGATGCGCCCGGCTTTGTACGATGCGTATCACGACATCGTGGCAATAAACCTGCGCGCTGGCAAAACGACAAATTACGAAATTGTTGGCCCAGTGTGCGAAACTGGCGATTTTTTAGGTCATGACCGTGCACTAAATTTACAAGAAGGTGATCTACTCGCCATCAAATCTGCCGGCGCTTATGGTATGAGCATGGCCAGCAACTACAATACGCGCGCGCGCGCAACAGAGATTATGGTGGATAACGATAAAACTTATGTCATTCGCCAGCGTGAAAAAATTGCGGATTTATTTGCGCTAGAAGACTTACTTCCATAAGCATTAATATAGACAAAAATAGTTGCAGAATTTAGTACTTAAGCGTAGATTATCGCTAAGAGAATTACTCTTACAATTACATTTATAAACGCCTAGGGGAAGACTATGAAAAAACTGTTATTTGTAG
>JANYGD010000077.1 GCA_025359405.1 Methylotenera sp.
GATCCACTCGGCGTGGTTGCCTCAATTGCACCGTGGAATTATCCACTCATGATGGCAGCCTGGAAGCTAGGTCCAGCGTTGGCTGCAGGCAATACTGTTGTGTTGAAACCATCTGAAATGACGCCACTTACTACGCTTAAATTGGCGCAATTAATCTCAGAAATTTTTCCTGCGGGCGTGGTGAATGTGTTGAATGGACGAGGTGAATCCGTTGGCGCGCCGATGATTTCGCAACCCCAAGTGCGGATGATATCAATCACAGGTGATATTTCAACTGGACAAAAAATTATGGATGTGGCGGCAAAAAGTGTGAAGCGCACGCATCTTGAATTAGGCGGCAAGGCGCCTGTGATTGTGTTTGACGATGCGGATATAGCCTCGGTGGTAGAAGGCGTGCGCACTTTTGGCTTTTACAACGCAGGACAAGATTGCACTGCGGCTTGCCGCATTTATGCTGGCAAGAAGGTTTATGAAAAACTTGTGGCCGAATTATCCGCCGCCGCCGCCAGCATTAAAGTGGGCACTCAAAAAGAGAAAGATGTCGAAATGGGCCCGCTCATTTCGGCGCGTCAGCGCGAGCGCGTGGCGGGTTTTGTTGATCGTGCCAAAGCACAAAAACATATTGAAGTCACCACTGGTGGCAAAATGCGTGCTGGCAATGGCTTCTTTTATGAACCTACTATTATTGCGGGCGCTAAGCAAACCGATGAGGTTGTCTGCAAAGAAGTGTTTGGCCCTGTGGTTTCAGTCACCCGCTTTGATGACGAAGAGCAAGTAGTGGGTTGGGCGAATGACTCAGAATACG
This sequence comes from Methylotenera sp., assembly GCA_025359405.1. Classification (GTDB taxonomy): domain Bacteria; phylum Pseudomonadota; class Gammaproteobacteria; order Burkholderiales; family Methylophilaceae; genus Methylotenera_A. The sequence continues at coordinate 806 of JANYGD010000077.1, forward strand.
GCCTTGCCAGCTCAGTGTGGACATCTGACGTCGCGCGCGCCATGCGTGTAGCTGCCGAGCTGCAATACGGCTGCACATGGGTAAACACGCACTTTATGTTGACTTCGGAAATGCCACATGGTGGAATGAAAGAATCGGGCTATGGCAAAGATTTATCCATGTACGCGATTGAAGATTACAGCGCGGTGCGGCACGTGATGGTGAAACTTTAAACTAACTTATTTTTTATGCTTACCAACTTGGTTGCCAATAATACCGCCAACGGCCGCGCCACCAGCGGTGCCGATTCCGCTACCACCAGTTAAGACTGCGCCAGCAGCAGCGCCAATACTAGCACCTATGATAGTGTTTTTATCACGCGTGGACAAATTGCTACAGCTACTCAAACTAAGGACTAGCGTTACTGCCATGATAGTCGCTGCCAAGTTACTTTTCATTTTCATAGTAATCTCTCTCTTTAAATATTGATTGACGATAGAACTCAAATTTCGACCAATATTTAAACTGAAAAGTTCAAACTAATTAGCCTAAAATGTCGGTGGACTGCACGAACTCACCAGCGTACAAATTTCATTTCCGGCATTGCGAAAGCGATGTGGCTGACGACTGTTAAAATAGTAAGCATCACCAGCACCCAATATCCGCGTGACTTCTCCCACAGTCACTTCTAGCCGACCCGTGAGTATCACGCCCCCCTCTTCTCCTTCGTGCTCTAGCATCATCAAGCCAGTATCCGCGCCCACCTTATAGCTTTCGTAAAGAATTTGTAGCACATGCCCAGCCTTGGCCGTGCCGATTTGTCGATAAGAAATACCTTCGCCACCGCTAATTTCGGTCAGGTCTTGTGCCCGGTAAAACACTTCACTTGCTACGCCAGGCAATTCGTCCGAGAAAAACTCCGCCAATGTCATGGGGATGCCAGCCAGAATACGCTTCAATGCACTGACCGATGGACTGGTATTACCAGACTCGATGAGTGATATGGTTGCATTGGCCACACCAGCCCGTTTTGCTAACGCGCGTTGCGATAATTGATGCCGCAGGCGCACTATTTTTAACCTTAAACCTACGTCGATATCCATATTGCATCCTCCTTAATTACTCAAGGTGTTTAAAGTGTTAAATATACAATAACACTTAAAAAATTAATACTAATAAAATTAGTAAGTTAATAATTTAAAAAACCAGTATTGACACAATATGCTAAACACTTGAAACTTGTAAAAAATTTAATATGTAGGGATTAATCATGTCTCAAGTCAAATTACCCAATTTGTCGCATTATTGGGTGCCATTTACCGCCAATCGACAGTTCAAAGCCATGCCACGCTTATTTAAAGCCGCAAAGGGCAATTACTATACTACGATGGATGATCGCCAAATACTCGATGGCACGGCAGGCTTGTGGTGCGTGCCTGCGGGGCATGGCCGCGAGGAAATTGCAGTGGCCGTTGGTGAGCAATTACGCACACTGGATTACGCACCAGCGTTTCAAACAAGCCACCCACTTGCCTTTGAGACCGCAACGCGCCTAGCAGAATACATGCCAAAAGGATTGGATAGAATATTTTTTACCAATTCAGGTTCAGAATCTGCCGATACTGCACTTAAAATCGCACTCGCCTATCATCGCGTATGTGGCAATCCGTTACGCAGCAAGCTCATTGGTCGCGAGCGTGGTTATCACGGCGTCAATTTTGGCGGTATTGCGGTAGGCGGTATTGCAGGCAATCGCAAGGCTTTCGGTAACGGTTTAGCCGGCGTTGACCATATTCGCCATCCACTGGATATTACAAAAAATGCCTTTACTAAGGGCGTGCCAGAAGATGGTGGCATCACGCTGGCGAATGAGTTCGAGCAACGCATTTTAACGCTACACGACCCAGCAACAATAGCCGCGCTAATCATAGAACCGATGCAGGGCTCTGCGGGCGTGATTATTCCGCCAAAAAATTATCTCAAACGCTTGCGTGAAATTTGTGATAAACACGGTATTTTGCTGATTTTTGATGAAGTGATTACCGGCTTTGGCAGGCTGGGCGCCAAGTTTGGTGCAGATTATTTTGACGTAGTGCCAGATATCTTGACATGCGCAAAAGGCCTTAGCAATGGCGTTGTACCGATGGGTGCGGTAGCGGTGAAGCGCGAAGTTTATGATGCGTTTATGGAAAAAAGTGCTGCGGGCGCAATCGAACTACCGCATGGCTACACTTACAGCGCTATCCCCATTGCTTGTGTCGCTGCCATTGCCACACTTGATATTTTCTTCGCAGAAAAACTAGAAGACCGCGCTGCGGGTTTAAGTGATTATTTTGGGCAAGCCGCACACAGTTTAAAAGGCTTGCCAATGGTCAAAGACATCCGCAATATCGGGCTAGTAGCAGGCATTGAGTTTGAAGCAGCGTCAGAAAAAACAGGTGCTGGTGCATTTGCATTTGCGACTTACCTCAAATGTTACGAACTCGGCTTGCATGTGCGCTATAACGGCGACATCATCGCGATTTCGCCGCCATTGACTATAGAAAAATACGAGATTGATCGCATATTTAATACGCTTAGCGATGCGATTAAATATGTGGCATCCCTTGGTGAAGCAGGTTTAGACGTCAGCCGTTATCTTAAAAATGAACAGCTATGGGCTGCACACAGCCAAACCACGATTTAACTGGAGCCTACAAAATGAATAAAATTGGTCACTACATTAACGGTAAACACGTCGCTGGCACAGGCAAGCGTTTAGGCGATGTCTATAACCCCGCCGCCGGCGCGATTCAAGCGCAAATCACTATGGCAACTGCTGATGAAGCTAGCGCGGCGATTGCAGCAGCGCAAGCAGCGTTTCCAGCTTGGAGCGCGACGCCGGCTTTGCGCCGTGCACGCATTTTGTTCAAATTTAAAGCGTTGTTGGACGAACACGCGAACGACTTGGCCAAAGCCATTTCGCTGGAACACGGCAAAACCATTAGTGATGCGCGTGGTGAAGTGACGCGTGGCATCGAAGTGGTCGAGTTCGCCTGCGGGGCTCCTCACTTACTCAAAGGCGACTTTAATGACCAAGTGGGCACTGGCATTGACACCTACAGCATGCACCAACCACTAGGCGTCGTCGCTGGCATCACGCCGTTTAATTTCCCCGTCATGGTACCGTTGTGGATGATTCCGATGGCCTTGGCAACAGGTAATACCTTTGTGCTAAAACCCTCAGAGAAAACGCCAAGCGCCAGCTTGATATTGGCCGATTTACTCGCCGAAGCGGGTTTGCCTGCTGGTGTATTCAACCTAGTAAATGGCGATAAAGAAGCCGTCGATGTGCTGCTGACAGATAAACGCGTGCAAGCGATTAGTTTTGTGGGTTCTACGCCGATTGCCGAATACATTTACAGCACCGGCACCAAAAATGGTAAACGCGTACAAGCCTTGGGTGGCGCTAAAAATCATTTAGTCGTGATGCCAGATGCGGATTTAGATCAAGTGACAGATGCCTTAATTGGCGCGGGTTATGGCTCGGCAGGGGAGCGCTGCATGGCGATTTCAGTCGCGGTAACGGTGGGCGATGTGGCAGATAAATTGGTTGAAAAACTCAAAGAAAAAGTAAAAACCATTACGATTAATCAAGGTTTGAATGAGAAAGCTGATATGGGACCGCTTGTTACACCGCAGCATTTTGAAAAAGTGAAAAGTTATGTCGATCTAGGCGTAACCGAAGGCGCGAAACTGGTGATTGATGGCCGCGGCTACTCGCACAAAGGTCACGAAAAAGGCTTCTTTTTGGCGCCGTGTTTGTTTGACCATGTGACCAAAGACATGCGTATTTATAAAGAAGAAATTTTTGGCCCCGTGCTGGCTGTGGTGCGCGCCAAAACGTTTGAAGAAGCGCTACAATTGGTGAACAACCATGAATTCGGCAACGGCACTGCTATTTTCACCCGCGATGGCGAGGCTGCGCGCGAGTTTACCAGCCGCGTACAAGTCGGCATGGTAGGCGTGAATGTGGCGATTCCCGTGCCCATTGCCTTCCACAGCTTTGGTGGCTGGAAGCGCTCGCTATTTGGCGACCACCATATTTACGGCATGGAAGGCATCCGCTTTTACACGCGTCTAAAAACCACCACCTCGCGCTGGCCAGCCAGCAATAAAAGAATGGGCTCAGAATTCGTCATGCCAACCATGAAATAATATGGTTGAAGATACGCTTGTCATCTCAGATAGCCGCCGCTTTAGCAGCATGGTGGCGCTTAATGCAGTTTCCACTCTCGCGCAAATCGGCCAGTTTGCGCTTGGCACCATGTTATTGCCGATTGCCTTAGAAACTAAAAAAGTTTCACCAGAAGTGATTGGTTTTACCAGCGCTGCGCTTTGGCTAGGCATGATGGCTGGATTATTAGCTGCGGGGCAATTCACGCGCTGGTTGGGCTACCGCAACACGGTGATAGCAGGCTTACTAATGAGCATCACAAGTTTTGTATTGTTGCCCTATATTAATTGGCAGTGATGGGCGATACCCTCAGCTGCGATTGGCTTTGGTACAGGTTTACGCTGGATTGGCAACGAAACTTGGCTTTACCAGCTTGCACCTACACAAGCACGCGGCAGAATTGTCGGCATTCATGAAACCCTAATCGGATTGGCTTCTATTCTTGGTCCTTTAATTATTGTTTGGCTTGGTGCCAGCAAACCAAGCGCATTTTGGGCTGCCGCAGCCATTATAGCGTTAGCCATTCCGCCATTATTTGTTGCTACCAGTTTGTCCACTGTTAATGGTAATTCTTCCACTAAGCACAACTGTAAACACTTTTCTTTTAACAGGGGTTTTTTCTTGCTCAGTTTTGGTGGATTAATCGCTGGACTAGGTGGCTGGATAGAAGGCAGTTTGGTAGCGCTGCTGCCTGTTTATAATACGGATGTCGGACTCACTAGCCGCGATACCGCATGGCTACTCACTATTGACGGCATAGGTGCAATGGCTTGGCAATATCCCATTGGCTGGTTAGCTAATCACAAGGGCGTGACTTGGACAGGCGAGCTCTGTACTATCGTCGCAACTTTAGCGATTCTCATCGCATTAACTACTCACGCAAATTTACAAACTTTAGCTGCCGCCATGTTTCTTTTGGGCGGCACTACGGGTGGCTTACTCACATTAGGCATTGTTTGGGCTATGCAGCACAGCGCGGGTGCTGAGCTGACCAATAACCTGCGACAGGTTTCTGTGACCTACACTTTGTTCACTGCGGCAGGCCCGCTGATAGCCGGCTTTGTCGTAGGTCACAGTAACAGCGCCAGTTTGGCTGGCAACAATTGGTAGTAATTGGCGTGCTTGCAGCGCTGCTGGTCAAGCAGCCACGCGATACTTAAAACGGCAGTTTAATACTGTATTTCACTGAAAATAATCTAAGCAATACTGTCGCCAATGTGCCAGCCAGCATGGCGGGTAGCGTGCTTAGGCCAAACTGCAAAGTTGCTAAAAACACCAAGCTACCAACAAATGCACAGGTGGCGTAAAGTTCGTTGCGGCGAAATACTTTGGGGATTTCGTTACACACAATATCGCGCAATATGCCGCCAAACACAGCGGTTGCTACGCCTAGCAACATGCTGATGTAAAAATCGCAACCAGTCTGATGTGCAACACTGGCGCCAGCCGTGCTAAACAAGCCTAGACCAAGCGTATCAAGCACTTCGAAGGCATTGTTGACGCGCGTATTTTCGTAAAAAGCAGTGCCAAGCAATGATGAAGCTACCGCAAAACCCAGCAGCATGACGGCGTAGCCAGAATGTGTAATCCAATACAGTGGGTAGTGATTTATTAGCACGTCACGAATGGTTCCGCCGCCGAACGCCGCAATCATGCTCACGGTGTACACGCCGACCAAATCCATGCCTTTTTTGCGTGCCTCGATAATACCCGTAAATGCAAACGCCAGCACGCCAAGCAGCTCGACCAGCGAGATGGAGTTATTGACCGATAAAATCATTATTTTTGATGCACATACACCGGCACTTTTACCGCGGGCAAAGGCTTACGGCCACGAATCACATCGGCCAGTTTTTCCGCCATCATAATCGTCGGTGCATTCAAATTGCCCGTGACAATGTGTGGCATAATCGAGGCGTCTATCACGCGCAAGCCTTGCAGGCCGTGCACTTTGCCCTCACCGTCCACCACCGCCATGTCGTCGTAACCCATCGCGCACGAGCAAGATGGGTGATACGAGGTTTCGCCATGTGCGCGCACAAACGCATCTAATTCAGCATCAGTTTGCACGCTCACACTCGGCGATATTTCACGGCCTAGATACGGTGCCAGTGCTGGCTGTTGCATGATATTACGTGTGATGCGAATACCAGCGCGAAACTCGCGCCAATCTTCTTCGGTCGACATATAGTTAAACAAAATGCTGGGGTGATTGTGCGGATTTTTAGATTTTAATTGCACGCGCCCACGACTGTGTGAGCGCATCGAGCCCATATGCGCTTGAAAACTATGTACTTTAATGGGGTTGCTGCCGTTGTAATTCACTGCTATTGGCAAAAAGTGATATTGAATATTGGGCCACGTAAAGCTGTCATCGCTGCGAATAAATCCACCCGCTTCAAACTGATTACTCGCACCGATGCCCGTGCCTAAAAACAGCCACTCTGCGCCGATGAGTGCTTGATTATGCAGTTTGAGCGATGGCGCGAGCGATACAGGCTGCTTGCACTCGTATTGCTGATAAATTTCCATGTGGTCTTGCAGATTGGCACCCACCCCCGGTAAATCATGCACCAGCGGAATATCCAACTCGCGCAATAAATCTGTCGCCGCAACCCCAGAACGCTGCAAAATCTGTGGCGATGCAATCGCTCCGCTGCATAACAACACCTCGCGTCGCGCATTGGCTTGCTGCGGTTTATTTTGTTGCAAATATAAAACACCAGTTGCGTGCTTGCCTGCAAACAAAATTTTATCGGTAAGCGCGTGGGTCACAATAGTGAGGTTCGGTCTGCCACGCGCCAAATCTAAATATCCGCGAGCAGTACTGGCGCGACGACCATTCGGCGTGGTGCTCCTGTCCATCGGGCCAAAGCCTTCTTGGCTATAGCCATTCAAATCGTCGGTGCGCCTGTAACCCGCTTGCACACCCGCTTCCACCATGGCGTGATACAGCACATTATTGCCATTTTTAGGCGTCGTCACGCAAGCTGGGCCGCTATCGCCGTGATAATCATTGGCGCCAATGTCGCGCCTTTCGGCTTTTTTAAAATAGGGCAAACAATCAAAATATGACCAATTCTCTAAACCCTTGCGCTGCGCCCAACCGTCATAATCCAGTGCATTGCCGCGTATGTAACACATACCGTTGATGAGTGATGAGCCACCCAAACCTTTACCACGACCACATTCCATGCGACGATTATTCATATTGGGTTCTGGATCGGTAAGATACGCCCAGTTATAACGACGACCTTGTAGCGGATAAGCCAACGCTGCTGGCATTTGCGTGCGAAAATCCAATCGATAATCTGGCCCGCCCGCTTCTAACAATAATACCGTTACATCGGCATCTTCGGTCAGGCGCGTGGCCAGCACATTACCCGCCGAACCCGCGCCAATAATAATGTAATCGAATTCTTGGTTTTTATTCATGGTCTAAAACACGGAGGTATATGCGCCCAATTCTACTTGAATCGACTTCACGCGCGTGTAATTCTGCAGCGTCATCAAACCATTTTCGCGCCCCACTCCCGATTGCTTATAGCCGCCTACCGGCATTTCGGCGGGTGATTCGCCCCAAGTATTAATCCAGCAAATGCCAGCCTGCAATTGGTGAATCACACGGTGTGCGCGGTTTAAATCTTGTGTCATCACGCCCGCAGCCAAACCATAATCTGTGTCGTTAGCACGGCGAATTACCTCATCTTCATTGTCGTAAATCAAAATACTCATGACTGGGCCAAAAATTTCTTCGCGCACTATCGTCATGCCATCCATGCAATCGGTAAACACGGTGGGCTGTACATAATTGCCGTTTGCGAAATCACCATCTAAAACACGTGCTCCACCAGCCAATATCCGCGCGCCTTCCATTCGACCTTTTTCAATGTACTCCAGTACTTTTTGCATGTGTGCAGCACTTACCAAAGGTCCAAAGTTGGTATTGGTATCTTGTGGATCGCCCATGCGAATGCGCTTTACCCGCTCAATTATTTTTTGCTCGAATATTTTAATTTGAGAACGATGCACAAACACACGTGTGCCATTGGTGCATACTTGACCAGAGCTATAGAAATTTGCCATCATCGCGACATCGGCTGCGCGATCTAGGTTTGCATCGTCAAAAATGATTAGTGGCGATTTTCCGCCCAGCTCCATAGTGACATCTTTTAATGTAGAGCTGGAAGCTGCCGCCATGACTTTTTTGCCCGTCACCGTGCCACCAGTAAAAGATATTTTCTCGATGCCGACATGCTCTGTGAGCCAGGCGCCAACTTCATGCCCAGCACCATTGAGCACATTAAATACACCTGCGGGTAATCCTGCCTTGGTATAAATTTCGGCAAGTTTTAAAGTGCTTAAAGGTGTAACTTCACTCGACTTAAATATCATCGCATTGCCCGACGCTAAGGCTGGCGCAGATTTCCACAAGGCGATTTGAATCGGATAATTCCACGCGCCTATGCCTGCAACGATTCCTAATGGTTCACGCCGCGTGTACACAAAAGATGACTCGCGCAAGGGAATTTGTTGGCCTTCTAGCGTTGGCACCAGTCCAGCGTAGTATTCCAGCACGTCAGCGCCTGTGACAATATCCACGAAGCGCGTTTCAGAAATAGGCTTGCCCGTGTCTAAGGTTTCCAATTGAGCTAATTCGTCGTTACGTTCGCGTAAAATCTCAACTGTGCGGCGCAAAATACGCGAACGTTGCATGGCCGTCAACGCCGCCCAAATTTTCTGGCCTTGTTGAGCACTGACTACGGCCAAATCTACATCGGCTTTGCTGGCTGCTTGCACCTCGGCCAATATTTCACCATTGGCTGGATTAATCGTCTGGAAAGTTTTACCGCTGGTGGCATCCACGCGACCGCCGCCGATATACAGTTGTTGTAATTCAAAACGTGGCAAGTAATCTCTCCATAGTTAAGCGATCAATACCGACTACATAGTAAAAGTTTCACTATTTAAGCACAACCTGCATTAAGTACAACTAGCATTACGACTGAAATTTAACCAAAACCGACAGACAAAAAAATGGGTGCCTAGGCACCCATTTGTCTATTACAAATACTAAACTGAGCGATTACCAGCTACGTTTAATAAAGAAGGTAATTTCGTGACCATTGGTATCTACGCCGTTGTCATCCGAGTAATAAGCGCCATCTCTTGAACATTGCTCCTCACCAAATGTACCCGTGTAGGTAGCGCCTGCGTTAAAGCCGTCAATCGGTTTACCCGCAGTTGGAATTGAGAAGTTTCTGTTTAAACCAATTAAAAAGTCTTTTTGATTCAAACAAATTTTGCTCGAACGTTGATAACCCACTTTAGCCGCCAAGTTTAAATCTGCAAACGGTAAAGTGTAACCGTATTTCAATTCATGATACTCGGCGCCGCTCGTATCAGCATGTTGGTCCGGTGCGAGCGGTGTAAATCCGCCGCCCTTAGTTCTACCGATACCATACCAATCGGTAAAGGCATGATAGAACGTATAGGTGAATCCATAAGCAGACACATTGAGATTGCCTTCAAAAGTGTCTTGATTTCTGTTGTGGTAAGATTTTTCACCTTCTGGGTACCACACATAATTACCGCCTACGCCCAATGTAACCGGGCCAAATGCGTGCGCATAGCCGCCGTACCAGTCAGTTTCAATATTATTACCTGAACCCAAATGCGTGCCGTCTGGCGCGGTATTTGTGACGCTACCGGCAGCCCCTAAGTATTGCGGGTTAATGGTCGAAAACCATGCGCCCAAGTAAAAGCCGCTACTGTGTGCCCAATCAATACCACCTTGCACAGCCGGACCATCGCTGATATCCACGCCACGAGAAATATAGTGCGAATACAAACCAAGATTATAGGTCAGTGTATAAGGCGGTGCTGGCTCAGCTGGTGCGGCTTCAGCAGCTGGTGCGGCTTCAGCAGCAGGAGCAGCATCGGCAGCTGGTGCGGCTTCAGCAGCAGGAGCAGCATCGGCAGTTGGTGCGGCTGCTTCATCGGCCAACAGGCTTGCGCTACCTAATAAAAGTGGTGTTGCACATAATGCGCTCAACACGTGACGATTTAATAACCAACTAAAATTTTTCATAACGTTCCCTTAAAAATTTAAAAAACTATTTAGGACTAATTCTTTGAAGCTGAAGCGAAGCTATCGGTAATCATTTAAACCAAATAAGCACTGATAATTTGCACTAAAAGCTTTTATTACGTTTTGTTACCCAATACCCCAAGTGCCATTATTAAAGACGATTCAACTATTAAAAACCATAATTGCGACAATAAACATAGCAAAACCGACTGAGCCTATTAGGTTTGACTCTTCTATGACCGGTATGTTGAACCAAAACACCAACCCTTGGCAACATTAGATTCACAAAAAAACCATAATTCAACATAAATACAACAGTTTACGGTACCAATAATTGGTGCATTTTGCTAAATTTTGCACCCAATTTGTGCATTTTGCTAAATTGTAGCTTTAAAGGCCAAAATTGCCTATTATTGCTAACAATGTAATGTGTGTTTAAAATTGTTTCGTATAACAAAGCTGGTAGTTGTATGATGATTATTAAGTAGATAATCGATTTAATCGATAATTATTTTGTAGGTTGGTATGCCTTATAAAGAAATGTCACAAATCAAGCACGTTGGTTTTTTGACTTTAAATAATTTCTCTATGATTGCGTTTTCGAACGCACTAGAGATTCTGCGCATGGCGAATTACCTGCTGGGCGAAGAGGTGTATCAGTGGTCGGTATTCACCGTAGATGGTGAGCCGGTTGAGGCTAGCAATGGCTTGGCTTTTAGGCAAACAGCAAAACTCAATTATGCCAATATTCCCGATGTACTGTTGGTGTGTGGCGGCGTTAATATACAAAAGGCCGTTAACAACGATGTAATAAAACTACTCACCCAAGCGAGCAAGCACAATATGTGGCTGGGCGGGCTATGCACAGGCAGTTATGCACTGGCTAAAGCTGGCTTGCTAGATGGCTACAATTGCACGATTCATTGGGAAAATATGGCCAGTTTGTGCGAGCAGTTTTCTAGTATTCGCTTTATGGAGGAATTGTTTGTGATTGATCGCAACCGCTGCACCTGTGCGGGCGGAACTGCGCCACTAGATTTGATGCTGGCCTTTGTTTCTGCGCGATTTGGCAAAAATTTAGTAGCTGAAATTTCAGATCAATTTATGGTGGTGCGCGCACGTGACAGCAAAGACCAGCAACATATTCCCGTGGCGGCGCGCGTGGGTTATAGCCATAAAGCGCTGGTTGAAGTCTCGGCACTGATGGAAGCCAATATTGAGGAGCCGCTCAGTTTAGATGAGCTAGCGCGCTTGGCAGAGCTATCGCAGCGCCATTTGCAACGCATGTTTAAACACACGCTTAATATGACGCCCATGCATTATTATCTTAATTTGCGCCTGCGCCGCGCCAGAGCTTTATTGTTGCAAACCGAGATGTCGGTAATGAGCGTAACGGTCGCGTGCGGCTTTCAATCTTCGTGTCACTTCAGCAAATCCTACCGCACGCTCTTTGGTTACTCGCCCAGCATGGAGCGGAATCAACACAAGCATGCGCCACCTGTGCACGCAATTACGAGCAGCCCAAAAGATACTTTCCTGACTGAATTGATTGCCTAGCGAATTAATTGTCTAGAGTTAAATGATGGCGCGATTAAACAACATTCTGTCGTAATTTAATTCTTGTTTTACAAGCGCTCGCGATAAGTTATCATTTATTGTGTTGTTACGTTTATGCCATCCTTTTTTGCTTATTCACATTACGTAGGAGTTAAAATGAATCAATTTGCCAAACCTTCTTTAATAAAGTCTGCCTTAATTAAATCTGTTGTCATCGCTGCATTATTTCCGCTTGTTTTAACCGCCTGTGGCAAAAAAGAGGAAGGCGCAGCACCCGCTGCCAGCGCCGCTGCTGGCGGCGAAGCTGCCACATGTAGCACCGTTAAATTTGCCGATATTGGCTGGACCGACATTACCGCCACCACCGCGCTTTCTTCAGTCGTGTTAGAAGGCTTGGGCTACAAACCTGTTTCTACCATCGCTTCTGTGCCGATTGCGTTTGCCGGCCTTAAAAAGGGGCAAATTGATGCTTTCTTGGGCTATTGGTCACCTTCTATGACACCAATTGTGGACCCTTTCCTTAAAGAAAAGTCCATTACCGTGCTAGAAAAACCAAATTTAGTGGGCGCTAAATACACATTAGCCGTGCCTACTTATGCGTATGAAGCAGGTTTAAAAAGCTTTGCCGATATTGGTAAATTTACAAAAGAACTTGATGGCAAAATTTATGGTATTGAGCCAGGTAACGACGGCAACAAACTTATCGCCGACATGATTGCTAAAGATGCATTCGGCCTGAAAAGTTTTAAAATGGTCGAATCGAGCGAAGCTGGCATGTTGACTGAAGTAAGCCGCTCGGTAAAAGACAAAAAATGGATTGTTTTCTTAGGTTGGGCGCCGCACCCAATGAACGTACAGCAGGACATTACCTACCTAAGTGGTGGCGATGACTTTTTTGGCGCAAACTACGGTGAGGCGAAAGTGTACACAGTGACCTCTACCGATTTAGCCACGCGCTGCCCTAACGTAAATAAGCTCATTACCAACTTAGAGTTTTCGCTCGATATGGAAAACCAAGTGATGTTGCCGATTATGGATAAAGCTGTACCTAATGAGGCCGCAAAAGCGTGGCTGGCCAAAAACCCAGCTTCGTTAGATGCTTGGTTAAGTGGTGTGAATACTGTAGATGGCAAGCCTGGCCTAGATGCAGTGAAGAAATATCTCGGCGTTTAAGTCCTAGTATTAAGGTTTTAAAGCCATTACTGTCGTTGACAGTAATGGCTTTTTTTATTTGCTTCTAACTAAGACGACACATGTCGCATTAAGCAAACAAAAAGTCTGATGTAGCACAACCCATTGGCGGTAAAATGTAAAAATATCGTTTCATTATTAGTGCATAAACCCATTTCTGGAGCTCGCTTGAACAAAGATTATTCCATCTGGAAATTACTCTCGCAAGGCTTTAAACAGCACCAAGGCTGGACGCCCGCCTGGCGTAATCCTGAAATTAAATCTAGCTACGATGTAGTGATTATTGGCGCTGGCGGGCATGGCCTAGCAACCGCATATTATCTAGCCAAAGAGCATGGCGTTAAGAATATCGCGGTGCTAGAAAAAGGCTATCTCGGCGGCGGCAACACGGCACGCAACACCACCATCGTACGCTCCAATTATCTGTGGGATGAAGCGGCGCTGCTTTATGAACACTCGCTAAAATTGTGGGAAGGCTTATCTGAAGACATCAATTTTAATGTGATGTTTAGCCAGCGCGGCGTATTTAATTTGGGCCATACGCTGCAAGATATGCGCGACATCGAACGACGCGTGAACGCTAACAATCTCAATGGCATCGACGCGTTGGCGCTAAGCGCGCAAGAGGTAAAAGACCACATTCCGATGATTAATATTGGCAAAAACACGCGCTTTCCCATCATGGGTGCGAGCTTTCAGCCACGTGCCGGCGTGGCACGGCACGATGCGGTGGCGTGGGGCTTTGCTCGCGCTGCCAGTAATTACGGCGTGGATATTATCGAAAACTGTGAAGTGCAGGGCATGGATATTGAAAACGCCGCTATTAAAGGGCTGCAAACCAGCCTTGGTTATATCAAAACATCAAAAGTTGGTTGCGTAACTGCTGGGCATTCATCCGTCATGGCAAAAGCCGCGGGCATCCGCATGCCTATTGAAAGTCACCCACTGCAAGCATTCGTGTCTGAGTCGCTCAAACCCGTCCTGGATACGGTGGTGATGTCGAACGCTGTACATGGCTACATCAGTCAATCGGACAAAGGCGAACTGGTGATTGGCGCTGGCATAGACCACTATACAAGCTACGCCCAGCGCGGCAGCCCGCACATTATTGAACACACTGCGGCAGCGATTATTGAGCTATTTCCTATGTTTTCGCGCGTGCGCTTAAACCGTCAGTGGGGTGGTATCGTCGATACTACGCCAGATGCTTGCCCAATTATCAGCAAAACCAAAGTGAAAGGTCTGTACTTTAATTGCGGCTGGGGTACGGGCGGCTTTAAAGCTACTCCGGGTTCCGGGAATGTATTTGCCCACACCATTGCGCATGACGAACCACATCCGCTCAACGCCGCCTTCTCGCTAGATCGCTTCCATACCGGCCATTTAATTGACGAGCATGGCGCTGCTGGCGTTGCGCATTAAAATAGGAAAAATATGTTTGTAATTAAATGTCCGCACTGTAATGAGCCACGCGAAGAAGAGGAATTTCACTACGAAGGTGAAGCCTTTATTGCGCGGCCAAGCAATCCTGAAGCCGAAGCCGACGAAGCTTGGGGCGATTATTTATTCATGAAGAAAAACCCAAAAGGTTGGCATTGGGAAATGTGGGGGCATGCTGCGGGTTGTCGCAAGTTTTTCGTGGTTAAGCGCAACACCGCCAACCACGCTATTGATGGCGCATGGACGCTGCAAGGAGCACGCGCAGCTTATGAAACAGAACAGGTTGCAGCATGACACGTAGAATTGCGCACAAACATAGCCGCGTTGATTTAACCAAGCCGTTATCGTTTACATTTGATGGCACCGCATATCAAGGCTTTGCAGGCGATACGCTGGCTTCTGCCCTACTTGCGAATGGCGTTAAAGTCATAGCGCGTAGCTTTAAATATGGCAGGCCGCGCGGCATTGTGGGCGCGGGGGCAGAAGAACCCAATGCGCTGGTACAAATTGATGTTGGCGCGCGCACCACCCCCGATTTAAAAGCCACACAAGTAGAACTTTATGACGGTCTAGTAGCAGCTCGAACCAGCGGCTGGCCTTCATTAAACTTTGATTTAAAAAGTATTTCTGGCAAGTTTGCACGTTTTATGCCGGCAGGGTTTTATTACAAAACCTTCAAATGGCCGACCAAATTTTGGCCGCTGTATGAAAATATCATTCGTCGGGCTGCAGGTTATGGAAAATCACCCATTGAGGCGGATTCTGAAACCTATGACCACAAACATCATCATGTAGATTTGTTGGTGGTTGGTGGTGGCGCTTGTGGCCTGTTAGCCGCGTTGCTAGCTGGACGTAGCGGTTTAAATGTATTACTGGTAGATGATCAAAGTGAACTTGGCGGCCATTTGCTATCAACGCCAGACATAACGATTGGTGGACAAAATGCAGCAGCTTGGAGTGCTGGTATTATTGCCGAATTACGCAGTTTAGCTAACGTTAGTATTTTACTGCGTACTACTGCTTTTGGGCTGCATGATATGAACATGATTCAAGCTGTGGAGCTGATGCAAGATCATTTACCACATGCTGCTCGAAATGCTGAGCAACGTCGCGAGCGTTTACATCACATCCGTGCAAGCAAAGTGGTACTGGCCTCTGGCGCATTTGAGCGACCATTAGTGTTCGGCAATAACGATTTACCCGGCATTATGACGGCCTCTGCACTCACTACTTATTTCAACCGTTACGGCGTAGCGTGCGGCAAAAATGTAGTGGTGATGACCAGCAATGATTTAGCCTACCAAGGGGTGGTCGATTTAGCCGCGGCGGGAGTTGTAGTGACGGTTGTTGACTTACGTGAAAGTATTAATTCCGCTTGGACAGCACGTTTTAATGAATTGGGCGTTAAAGTTTATGCGGGTTATGGCATTAGCGAGGCTGTTGGCTCAAGCGAAGTGCAAGGTGCGCAACTGGTCAAACTTAATGCCAATAACAAAGTATCAGGCGATACTCAATTTGTAGAATGCGACCTGGTCGCCAGCTCTGGTGGCCTATCGCCCACTGTACACTTATTCTGTCACGATGGCGGTCGCCCGCAATGGGATGAATCTAAACTTGCCTTTGTGGTTTCTGCAAACGGGCGTGCTAATGCTGGTATTTACTGCGTAGGTGCTATTACGGGTGTTTTTGTGCTACAGGAAGGCTTAGAAAAAACCTTTGCAACCATGCTAGAGCTGTTAATGAAGCTTGGTAAAACCTTCAACGATGCGGGCTTGCACTTAGAAACGGATGAAATTACATCGAGTCCTGCGCGCGCTATTTATCGCATCCCTACAACGGCAAAAGCCTTTGTTGATTTTCAAAATGATGTCGCGGTGACCGATATTGAACTCGCGGTGCGTGAAAATTATCGCTCTATTGAGCATATTAAACGCTACACCGCGCTGGGCTTTGGCACCGATCAAGGCAAGTTGTCTAACGTTAACGGCTTTGCAATTGCGGCTGAAATGTTGGGGAAAACTATTCCTGAAGTCGGCACTACTACTTACCGCCCTGCATATACGCCAGTTTCATTCGGTGTTTTGGCTGGCGCGCATGTAGGCGACACCTTTGAGCCGCGGCGTTACACTGCCATGCAAGTTGCGCATAATCAACGCAATGCAGCTTATGAAACGGTAGGTCAGTGGATGCGCCCCTGGTACTTCCCTAAACCCGGTGAAGGCATGCACGCGGCTGTTAACCGTGAATGTCTAGCCGCTCGCAATGGCGTAGCGGTACTTGACGCCTCAACACTCGGCAAAATTGATATTCGAGGTAAAGATGTGCGCGAATTTCTAAACCGCATCTATGCCAACGCTTGGAGTCAATTAGCACCAGGCAAGTGTCGCTACGGCCTAATGCTAAATGAAGCTGGTATGGTGATGGACGACGGCGTCACAGCTTGTATCTCTGATACACACTTCTTGATGACCACAACCACAGGCGGTGCAGCTGGCGTCATGAGTTGGTTGGAAAAATGGCATCAAACCGAATGGCCAGAGCTAGAAGTATATATGACATCTGCCACTGACCATTGGACGACAGCCGCATTAGTTGGCCCAAAAAGCCGTGAGGTGTTAGCCAAGCTTTGCAACGATATTGACTTAAGTAAAGACGCTTTCA
>JANYGD010000092.1 GCA_025359405.1 Methylotenera sp.
TGATTTACCTAATTTTGCACCCGCTTTTATGGTAATCGAAATCAGTTTTAACACTGATGGATGCAGCGGATTATACAGGTGCGCAACCGCGTCATCAGTGCGATCAATGGCCAGCGTGTATTGAATCAGGTCATTGGTACCAATTGATAGAAAATCTAGTTCTTTGGCAAAAGCTTCAGCATTAATTGCGGCGGCGGGCACTTCTATCATGCCGCCTAGCGCGATGTTTTCGTTAAAAGGCACATTTTGTTTGCGTAGCGATAATTTTGCGCGCTCAAGCAACAGTTTGGTTTGACGCAATTCAGCCAAAGTTGAAAGCATTGGAATCAATATTTTAATGTTGCCGTAGTACGAGGCGCGCAACAGGGCGCGTAATTGCGTGTGAAAAATTTGCGGCTCAGATAAGCACAACCGCACTGCACGCAGGCCTAGCGCTGGGTTCGCGCAATCCGAAACAGAATCGGGATTCATTTGCTTATCCGCGCCTAAATCTAGCGTGCGGATGGTAACTGGCAAGCCATGCATGGCTTCGGCTACTTGTTTGTAGGCTTGAAATTGCTCTTCCTCATTCGGCATTTCGCGCTTATTCATAAACAAAAATTCGGTACGATACAGCCCAATTCCTGTGGCGCCAGATGCTTTCACCGCGTCCACGTCTTCAGGCACCTCAATATTGGCATAGAGCTCAATTGTCGTGCCATCCATGGTGACAGCTTTGGTAGATTTAATGCGCTTTAGTTTTTGTTGCTCAAGCGACCATTGATCTTGGCGCAACTTGTATTCGGCCAAAATTTCTTTGGACGGATTAACAATTACCACACCCAAACTGCCATCGACAATAATTAATTCACCATCATTAATGAGATCGCGCGCACGCTGCAAAGCCACTATTGACGGGATGTTTAGGCTGCGCGCTAAAATCGCGGTATGCGAAGTCACGCCACCCACATCGGTGATAAACGCGGCAAAATGGTGTTGCTTAAATTGGATGGCATCAGCGGGCGAGATGTCATGGGCAACTAAAATAATTGCATTTTCTTGTTGCTTGGCAGGTGCCTGCCTTGGATGGCCAAGCAGGACCTTAATCACACGCTCCACTACTTGCACAACATCATGTTTGCGCTCACGTAGATATTCGTCTTCAATCGCCTCAAATTGGTCAACAATGTCGTCCATTTGCTGCTTAATCGCCCATTCGGCGTTGCAATGTTCTTTACGTATGATTTCTTTTGGTACTTCAGAAAGCGATTTATCCGCCAACATGCTCAAATGCGTGCTGATAAAGGCCGCCAGCTCTGCGGGCGCATTTTTTGAAAGAGAACTACGTATCACTTCTAAATCTTTTTTGACAGTGAGAATGGCGTTGTCAAAACGGGTGATTTCTTCATCAATGAGATGCGGCGGTAGTTGGTAATGCACTACTTCCAGCAAGGCATTCGAGACCAAATGCGCTTGCCCAATCGCAATGCCGCTGGATACGCCGATGCCGTGTATGCTAAAGCTGGATTGCGGGCTAGTCTCTATAATATTAGACAAGACTATTCGCCCTCATCAAAATAATTGTTAATCAGCGCTTTTAACGTATTCATTGCTGCCTGCTCATCCACGCCACTGGCTTCTAGCGTAATGCTGGAGCCTTTGGCTGCTGCCAGCATCATCACGCCCATAATGCTTTTGGCATTGACTTTGCGGCCATTTTTTTCTATCCAAATTTCGCTGGCGAATTGGCTGGCGGTTTGTGTGAGCTTGCTGCTGGCACGCGCATGCAGGCCAAGTTTGTTGATGATTTCTATTTCTTGTTTAATCATGGTTATTTTCGATTATTTAGTTATTGATTTTTTATCAGGATGGTCGCAGCCCAGCTTAGTAAAATGCACCACACCGTCGCGTCCGCCGCTAATGGCTTTTTCCACACAGGTTTTGATGGGTTTATCGCGATAATTTAACACTCGAACCAACATGGGCAGATTCACACCAGCAACGCCTTCCACATGGTTTGGCGCGAGCAATTTTGCCACTAAATTACACGGCGAGGCGCCATACATATCAGACAGTACCAACACGCCTTCGCCAGTATTGAGCTTTTTAACGATTTGCTGCGCTTGCGGCAATAAATCCGTCGGGTCGTCATCTGTGCCCACAGCAAAATACTCTAGCTGCGGTGGCGCCTTGCCCAGTACGTGACTGACGCAATGAATTAAGCTTTGACCCATAGTGCCGTGCGCGATAATTAAAATTCCGATCATGTTACTTTACCTTCAAAAAAAATTAACAATCAATCAAGTTCGCGATGTCGAATAATCACTTTTTGTTTTTGTTGTTTAAAATACGCGCTTAATTGCTCTACAAAATATACCGATCTGTGCTGGCCGCCTGTGCAACCAATCGCTACGGTTAAATAGCTGCGATTATCTGTATCAAAGCTGGGTAGCCACTTTTCAACATAATGCTGGATGTCGGCCAGCATTTCAATGACTGCAGGCTGTTTTTCTAAAAACTCTTTTACGGGTTGGTCTTTGCCTGTCAGCGGCCGCAAAATGGGGTCGTAATGCGGATTAGGCAAACTACGCACGTCAAACACAAAATCCGCATCAAGTGGAATGCCGTTTTTAAAGCCAAACGAATTAAATAACAACACGGGCCCTGTGTTTTCTTGGTTTTTATCAGCGTGTAAAATCAGTTCACGTATGTGATTACGCAGGGTATTGGCGCTTAAATTGCTGGTATCGATATGATTTCCTATGCCTACCAAGCCCGCTAATAGGTCGCGCTCATGCGAGATGCTCTCGGCCAATGTGGTGTCGTCGTCGCTTAATGGATGTTTACGGCGGGTTTCAGAAAATCGCTTCACAAGTGTTTCTACAGACGATTCTAAAAATAATACTTGTACTGAAATTCCGCCACTTTTTAATATTTCAATCGCGTTGGGAAGTGCTTCTAGAGCGGCACTACGGCTATCGATACTAATTGCAACTTTATGCTGATTGGTGGAATCAAGATGATGCGAAATTTGCGGCAACAGTGTGGCTGGCAAATTGTCGATACAGTAATAGCCGCTGTCTTCTAGCACGCGTAGCGCTATACTCTTACCAGAGCCGGAAAGGCCAGTGACAATAATGAGCTCCAAACCTAATCCTTTTTACTTTCTTTGTTTTCTTTCTGCATCTTTTGTTTTTGCCGTTTGCTAAATTGTTGCGTTGCGTTTACGCCACGTAGCAATAGTATATGGTTACGCACTGCCACTTCTACAAGTACCGAAATATTGCGACCTGCCGCGATGGGAATGATTACTTTAGTAATATCCACCTCTAGCACTCGCTCGTGTTGTGTTTTAGCATTTAGCCTATCGAGCATTTGCGGGTTAAGCGTATCGGCTAATTCCAGCTGAATAATTAAATCTAGCGGCTTGGTTGGTTTAACTGAGTTATCGCCAAATAGTGCGCGAATGTTCAAAATACCAAGCCCACGTACCTCTAAAAAATCCTGTAATAGTTCAGGGCAGCGGCCTTCAATACGCTCGGGCGAGATGCGATAAAAATCGACAATATCATCCGCAATTAGGCGATGGCCGCGCGAAATAAGCTCTAGCGCCAGCTCGCTTTTGCCGATAGCGGCATTACCTTTAATCAGTACACCAAAGCCCTGCACCTCAATAAAGACGCCATGTAGGCTGATGGTCTCGGCCATCGCTTGCTTCAAATAATGGCTGAGTAAATCCATTAATTGTGGGCTCTGCATGGGTGAGGTAAATAATGGCGTATTGTGAGTATTCGCAGCGATAATAAGTTCTTTAGGCGGCCTTTCTCCATTGGCGACAACGACGGCGGCTAGATCTGTCGAATACAAATTACTAATGGCTTGCTGCATGGCAATTATGCTTAACGAGCGTAAATAATCCATCTCGGCGCAGCCTAGCACTTGCACACGGTTGGGGTGAACAAAGTTAAGATGTCCAATGAGCGCCAGAGATGGCTTGGTGACTTTTTCGGAATGGAGTTGATTGGTACCGCCATCAAGCCCAGCAACCCAGTTGAGTTTGAGCTTGTGGCGGATTTCTTTAAATAGCTCGGATACGTTTATTTGAGCCATAAAGCATTGAGTTTAATTGACAGTTTGGTGTTTAACCGCGCCATTGGATTTATGATGATTGGCATTTTTTTCTTTATGTTTCACAACTTGACGGTCTAATTTATCTGTCAGCATATCAATCGCGCTGTACATATTCTCGTCTATGCACTCGGCATGTAAATCGTTGCCTGGCACATGTAATGTAGCCTCTACCTTTTGGGCGAGTTTTTCTACACTCATGGTAACTTTCACATCAATCACATGATCAAAATGATTGCGGATTCTGACTAGCTTGCTTTGCACGTAATCGCGTAAGGCAGGAGTAATTTCTAAGTGATGTCCAGTTAATTGTAAATTCATGACTTGCTCCTTATTGAAATTGTTCTAATGATTTAGCACCAAAAAAAGTAGGTCATAAATCTAATAGAACAATTTTAGTGTACACCTTTGGTGAGTGACTGCAACTACCCAAGTGGCTATTCATAAAATTTTTATAACGATTTTCTTAAATTGGCAGGCGGTATATTCAGTGATTCTCGATATTTGGCAATGGTGCGGCGTGCTACCACAATGCCTTGTTTGGCTAAAACCTCACTGAACTGATTGTCAGAAAGCGGTTTCTTAATATTTTCTTCACTCACCATTTGCTTAATTAGCGCGCGAATTGCAGTAGCCGAGCATTCGCCGCCAGCATCGGTTGCCACATGGCTACCAAAAAAGTATTTCAGCTCAAACACACCGCGCGGCGTGAGCATGTATTTGTGAGTAGTAACGCGTGAAATGGTTGATTCATGTAACTCAAGTTCTTCCGCAATTTCGCGCAATACCAGTGGCCGCATTGCAATTTCGCCGTGCTCAAAAAAATTACGCTGCCTGTCCACAATGGCTTGCGACACGCGTAAAATGGTCGAAAATCGTTGCTGGATATTCTTAATCATCCATTTGGCTTCTTGCATTTGCGTTTGCAAATATTGGTTCGAGTTTTCGCGATTGCGTTTCAAAATGTCTGCGTAAAGTTGATTAATGCGTAATTTAGGCACCACACCATCGTTTAATGTAGCAATCCAAATGCCTTTGACTTTTTTAACCAGCACTTCGTGTTGAATAAAATGATCTTTACTCAGCTGTGCGTAATCGCTACCAGGGCGCGGATTTTGTTGTTTGATGAGTGTTTGAGCGCCTTTCAAGGCGATTTCATCGCAATTAAGCAGCTTACGCAGTTTGGCAAAATCTTTATTAGCAAGCACTGCCAAATGTTGGTTAACAATACTTTTGGCAAGACATAAACACTCGGTTTCATCGGGCAGTAAATTAAGCTGCAACATAATGCATTCTTGTAAATTGGTCGCGCCCATGCCGGGTGGATCTAAATGCTGAATGAGCTTTAATGCGGTCTGCAGCTCGACTAGTTCGATTTCAAGCTCTAAAGGCAGCGATTCAGCAATTTCTTCGAGTGATTCTTCTAAGTAACCGTCATCGTTAATGCTATCAATCAGTAGCAGTACCAAAGTTTGGTCACGTTCTGAGAGCGGCATGAGTTTGAGTTGATTAAGCAAATGGTCTCGAAGGCTTTCGGCAATGATTTCTTGACGCGTATAGTCGCCTTCATCATCATCGTTACTGTTTTGGCGACTGCCCTCATCCCAATTGCTGGCGCTGCCGTATTCATCAAAGTCGTCATCAAAATCGGTGGCAGAAAAATCATCTTTAGTGCTAGTAATTTCTTGAGGTGTTTCTTCAATTTGAGATGAAGTGTTAGCACTGTCTTTATAATCTAAATTGCTGAAAGCATCAGTATCAAAATCGTCATTTTCTGATGTTTGCACACCATCGGCGTCCGTTGTATCGCTAGTAGTATTTTCGGGAGTTGCCAGCGACGCTTCATCATCAAAGTCAGCATCAGCATCATCGCCCTCAACCAGCTCTAATAAGGGGTTTTCTTGCAATATCACGTCTAGTTCTTGGTTGAGCTCGAGAGAAGATAATTGAAGCAAGCGAATGGATTGCTGTAACTGCGGTGTAAGCGCTAAGTTTTGAGAAATTCTTAATTGTAAATTTTGTTTCATAGTCTAAATTACAACCTAAAATCTTTACCTAAATAAACTTCTCGCACTGCTTCGTTATTCACGATTTCGGCTGGCTTGCCCGAGGCGAATACGCTACCTTCATTCACAATATAAGCTCTATCGCAAATACCTAAAGTTTCGCGTACATTGTGGTCGGTAATTAGTACACCAATATTTTTAGCGCTCAAAAAACGAATAATTTTTTGAATATCTAACACGGCAATTGGATCGATTCCAGCAAAAGGCTCGTCGAGCAAAATAAAACTTGGATTAGTGGCCAAACAGCGTGCAATTTCAACACGTCGCCGCTCACCGCCAGACAAGCTCACCGCAGTGTTATTGCGAATATGCACGATGTGTAGCTCTTGTAGCAGCGATTCTAGCTGCTTGTGCATTTCATCTTCGGTCAGGTCTTGCAGTTCTAATATCGCCATAATATTTTCGGTGACTGTCAGTTTGCGAAAAACAGAAGGCTCTTGCGGCAAATAGGCCAAACCTAGGCGCGCGCGGCTATGAATAGGCAAGCGACTCAAATCTTTGCCGTTAAGTAAAATACGGCCTGCATCTAGCGGAATAAGGCCTACCATCATGTAAAAACTGGTGGTTTTACCTGCGCCATTTGGACCAAGCAGGCCAACCACCTCACCACTTTTAATTTGTAGCGAAATATCTTGCACCACAGTGCGTATTTTGAAGGTTTTACGTAGATTTTCTACAACAAGTTCGCTCATTTTTTAGCTTATTATTCGCTTGGTTGCAATTCGAGTTTATCGGTAAATCTTAGCGCCTTGCTGACACTAGGTGAGGCGTCAGCCGCTGCAGGCGCAGCAGATTGCGGCGCCTCTGACCTAGGTATTTCAGATTTAGGCTGTGCTTGTTTATTTTTTGGCTGAATAATCGCTTTTACGCGACCACTACCAGCCGCGCCATCAGATTTTGTACCGCCAAGCACTTCCGCATATTCGGCGTTGGCGTCGTAGCTAATGTAATCACCATGCACAATATCTTCGCCGCGTTTCACCCATGCGCGTGTGTAAAGTTGCACTTTATCCATACGGCCATCATATTCAATGCGTTGCGCGTTTCCTTCCATATATTCATTTTTGCCTTCACGTTTTTGTTTGAAGGTGGTCGGGTTGCCGGTAGAAGAACTGTGTTGAAAGCCCTGTTCATCTTCATGTACGATAAGTTTATCGGCATGAATAATCAGTGTGCCTTGCGTTAAAATCACGTTACCAGAATAGGTGCTGATTTTTTTTGCATCATTCACTGTTACCGTATCGGCTTCTAATTCAATGGGTTTGTCGCGATCGGCCGCTTCGGCAAATACTTTTAGGCTGATGCAAAAGCCCAATATTAAACCGAAGCATATTAAGCTTGTGCGCATAAGATTATTCATTTTTACTCCGCGATTTCATTCTAATAGATTGCCGTTTTTTTGATGATTTTTTTGTTTTAACTGCGGCATTTGGTTTTGCAGCAATTTTCGCCGCGCTACTTACTTTAGTATTCGGTGCGGTGGGCGAAACCGCGCTCAAAGCTTTGTTTGCTGGTTTTGTTATAGGTTTGGTCGTTTTTAAAGCTGCGCCCGTAGGTCGTTCGTAATGTACTTTTACTCTGCTCATCAATTTTACGGTGCGATTTTTTTTGTCATAAATCATACCTGTGGCGTGTATCACCGTTTTAGGTGCTTGAGTAATCACCACTGGGCTATTGGTTTTAACCAAATCTTGGTTAGGTAAAATAATCAGTTTTTCGGTTGCTACTTGCAATTCGCCTTTGCCTTCAAATGCCTGACGCACAATTTTCACATTATCCACCAGCTCAATTTCCTCGCCATTGCTCGAGACATAGCCACGCAAGCCTTCAATCTGCGTGTAAGGCTTGTCAGTTGCGTATTGTGTAAAGCGTGGGCGTTGCAACACGGTGCTGTCGTCATCGGGGTAATGCACCATCTCGGCGGCTGATAAAACGTAGCGTAATTTCCCCGCAACATCAGTTTGTGTGTTCACAAAATTATTCATCATATAGTCTGGGTCGTGTCGATTACTACCATCAATTTTAGGGCCTTGCTGTTCCACCGTGAGGTTAATCCAAAACGTAATTAACGCTAGCAATATTGCTAAAGCTAGCGGAAAAAATATGGTGGAACGGCCAAGCATTAATTAAAAATCCCATTCACTTAATTTATTTAAAAAATTGTTTCATTTGCGCATCAAACGTGCCTTGCGCTTGCATAATCAGCTCACATGCCTCGCGTACAGCACCACGCCCAGCTTGCCTTGTCGTCACATAATGCGCACGTTGTTTTACTGATTCTGGTGCTGCCGGTACGGCAATCGCTAGTCCACAACGCAACATCGGCGGCACATCTACTACATCGTCTCCCATAAAAGCCGCTTGTTCTGGCTTAATATTGAGCTTACTCACTAAGTCATTAAACGCGATTAATTTATCTTCCACACCTTGGTAAAAATGCGCAACGCCCGTACTTTCGGCACGCTGCGTGACCACTTTAGAAGTGCGGCCAGTAATAATTGCCATTTGCACGCCAGAAGCCTTAAGCAGCTTCATTCCCAAGCCATCTTGCGAATTAAAGGTTTTGTATTCTTGGCCATCATCGCCAATGGTTAAGCTGCCGTCGGTCATCACTCCATCCACATCAAAAATCACTACTTTTATGGCTTTTGCGCGCGTTAATACATCCTCAGATATTGTCATCAGACCACTTTCGCTTTAAGCAAATCGTGCATATTAAATGCGCCTACCAGTTTGCCAGTGTCATCCACCACCAACAAACCAGTGATTTTTTTCTGCTCCATCATTTCTATCGCTTCAACTGCTAATTGATTTACATGAATGGTGTTGGGATTGGCGTGCATCACATCGGCAATTTTGGCGGCTTTGGTATAGATACCCTTGGCAAACGTGCGACGCAAATCGCCATCGGTAAAAACGCCAATCGGCTGCTTAGCTGTATTAACAATGGCGGTTAGGCCCAATCCTTTTTTGGTCATTTCTGTTAATGCGGCAGATAATAACTCGCCATCTTTTACGCTAGGTATCGCATGGCCGGTGCGCATCACGTCTTTTACGCGTGTCAGTAAGCGCCTGCCGATGTTGCCGCCCGGGTGCGAACGTGCAAAATCTTCTGCCGTAAAATCACGTAAATCTAACACGCACACTGCTAGTGCATCACCCAGCGCGAGCGCCGCCGTGGTGCTGGCGGTGGGCGATAAACCCAATGGACAAGCCTCTTTAGCAACTTCTGCACTTAAATGCACATGTGATTCTTTGGCCAGTGTTGAGTTTTTAGCGCCCGTGATACTAATGACCTTAGCGCCTAGTCTTTTAATGGTTGGCAGAATATTCAGCAATTCGTCGCTCTCGCCTGAATTAGAAAGCGCAATCACCACGTCGCCTGCGGTTATCATACCAAGGTCGCCGTGGCTTGCCTCAGCCGGGTGCATAAAAAAAGCGGGTGTACCAGTACTGGCAAGGGTTGCAGCGATTTTGCCGCCCACGTGGCCAGATTTACCCATGCCACTTACCACAACGCGGCCTTGGCACTGTAAAATAAGCTGTACGGCAGCTTCAAAATTGGCGTCAAGGCGGGCCGCCAAAGCGGTAATTTCATGTGCCTCAATGTTCAACACGCTGCGTGCTAGTTCTAGCGTGCTTGCTTTAGGTGCATGCGATCGGCCTGATTGTAGTAATGTTGGTGACATATCTACCAAGTATAAAAGGGATTCCGCGATGAATAAAGCAAAAAAGTTAAGTTTTTGAGTAAAATGACGAAAGTAGGCACAATTTTTGCCTAAACATACCAATTGCGCACACCCGTCAACAGAAAATAAAGATAAAAGAACTTATGTTTGACTCATTAACCAGTGTTCTACTCTTACTTACTAGCTCGGTGTTAGCCGTTGCGCTTTTTCGTGCGCTGCGCTTGCCCGCAATGCTGGCTTATTTTGTGGTTGGTATGTTGTTTGGGCCTTTTGGTTTCAATTTTTTGCCTAGCACAGAGTCTGGCCGCCAAGTGGCGGAGTTTGGCATTGTGTTTTTAATGTTTAGCATTGGCTTAGAATTTAGCTTGCCAAAGTTATACGCCATGCGTAAAACCTTGTTCGGCCTTGGGGGCACTCAGGTACTTATTACTTTAGCCGCAGCCATGCTGGTTGGTCGAATAGCGGGTTTAAGTCTTAGCACGGCTTTTGTCATCGGCGGCGCACTCACTATGTCTTCCACCGCAATCGTTTCTAAAATTTTAATGGAGCGTGTCGATTTAAACTCGCGTCATGGTCGTTTAAGCATCGGTATTTTGTTGTTTCAAGATCTAGCGGTCATCCCCATTTTGGTGCTGATTCCCACGCTTGGTGCGCATTCGGGCAATTTGGCGAGCATGTTAGGTTTGTCGCTTATCAAAACAACTGTGTTGCTATTTGTGTTGTTTAAATTTGGCAAGCTAGTAATTAATTTTTGGTTTGACCTAGTAGCGGGACAGCGTTCGCGCGAATTGTTTGTAATGAACGTGCTGATGGTAACGTTGCTGTTGGCTGCGACCACTAAAATGGCGGGTTTATCTTATGCGCTGGGCGCCTTTATTGCGGGTATGTTGATTTCTGAAACGCGTTATCGTTACCAAGTGGAATCTGACATTGCCTCGTTCCGTGATATTTTGCTGGGGCTGTTTTTTATCAGCGTCGGTATGCTACTCGATTTTCACTATCTGCTTAACAATATTGGCTTGGTGTTGGCTCTGTTGGTGGGTTTTGTGCTGTTTAAAGCGGTGGTAGTGGCTGTTTTAACGCGCTTTTTTGGTTTTGAAATTGGCGTTGGTATTCGCACGGGTATTATTTTAGCGCAAGCGGGCGAGTTTAGTTTTGTGATTTTAGCTTTAGGCTTAGAGCAAAAACTCATCGGTGGCAACGAGCTGCAATTGGTACTCGCAGCTTCGCTCATTTCTATGGTAATTGCACCGTTTATTATTCAATACAATGGTCGCATCGCGCGCAAATTGGTAAAAAGTTATACGCGTAATAGCATCCAAGTGGTGGAAGATATTGATGGTGTGGCGAAAGATTTAAAAGATCACGTAATTATTTGTGGTTACGGGCGTAGCGGCCAGTATCTTGGCCGTTTTCTTAAGGAAGAAAACATTCCTTTTATTGCACTAGATATCGACCCTACTCGCGTGCATGAAGCGGCGTCAGCAGGGCAGCACGTGATGTATGGGGATGCGGGTAGGCGCATTGTGCTGGAGGCGGCTGGTGGCGCACGCGCCAAGGCATTAATCGTCAGCTATTCTGATATGCGCGCATCGATGAAAGTGCTGCACGTAGCGCAAGAGGCGCATCCTAATTTGCCGGTGATTGTGCGTACTTATGATGATGCGCATATGGATGAATTTCGCGCGGCGGGCGCCACCGAGGTGGTGCCAGAAGTGTTGGAAGGCAGCTTAATGCTGGCTTCGCACGCATTGGTATTGCTGGGTGTGCCGTTAAACCGCGTGGTTAAACGCATACGGCTGTTTCGCGAAGAGCGCTACAAAATGTTCAAAGGCTACTTCCGCGGCGTTTCAGATGCAAATGTTACAGATGAACAACAAGTCAGGTTGCATTCGGTTGAAATTAACAAAAATTCATACGCCAGAAAACTGCGCTTAGACCATATCGATCTTGCTAGATTTAACGTGGAAGTACAGTTAATCCGTCGCCCCAATATGCTGGATGATATTCATCCGCGCGGCGATATTGCGCTTGCCGAAGGCGATGTGCTGGTGTTGCTGGGCAGCCCGCAAGATTTAGTCGCGGCCGAAATCTACTTGATTTCGGGCAAATAATTTTGGCAAAGCAAAAAGTAATCGTAGTTGGCGGTGGCATTGTCGGCTGCATGACCGCGCTTAACCTCGCCGAGCGCGGTTGCCAAGTCACCTTAGTCGAACGTAATCAAGTTGCTGCTCAAACTTCGGGCGAATCGTCATGGGCGGGTGCGGGCATACTGTTTCCGCTGTTGCCATGGATGTACAAAGATGAAGTGAATCAACTCGCTATGGCAGGCGCAGCGCTTTACCCCATCTTGTGCAAGCGCTTGTTGAGTGAAACGGGAATAGACCCAGAATACACGCCCAGTGGCATGTTAATACAGCCGCCGTTTGATGCGGCTTTAGGGTTAGATTGGTGTGCAAAAAATAATATTCAAACGCGACAAATTGGCGATAATTTATTGCTGCCGCAAGTTGCGCAAGTACGTAACCCGCGCTTGATGCAGGCGCTCAAACAATTATTGATTCAAACTAATGTTACCTTGCTTGAGCACACACAGCTTGAACCCTTGCAAC
>JANYGD010000101.1 GCA_025359405.1 Methylotenera sp.
TATTGTTCGTGGATTTCTTGAATCAGCTGCGGTTGCGTTAAGGTGAGTAACTCGTTATTGCCTTTAACAAACAGCTCGCGTTGGCCTGCTGGGGCTTTAAAATCGACAAAACGCGCGCCGCGATAATCCGCCTCAGTCAAATGATATTGCTGAATCATGGTACCCATCGCGCCATCTAGAATGAGGATGCGAGTTTGCAATAAGGCGCGCAATTGCGCCTCTGTGCTTGAGTGGCTATTCGTTAAAATATTTAGGTTCATCTAACTATGATTTCGTGCAATAAGGCTACCGCCAAAGGCCTTATTTTATCATGTTGTAGCTATTTCAATAGCCGTGAAAACCATTAAAAAATGCCGGCCAATAAAAAAGCGATGCACCTATCTCTAGGGCATCGCTTTATTTAAAGCAAAAACTACTTACTTAGCTGCTGCTGGTGCAACTGGTGCTGCTGGTGCTTCAGTTTTTTCAGCTTTTTCTTTTTTGTGTGATTTGTGCACTTTTTTAGCTTTATGTTTCATTGGTGCTGCGGCCACTGCTGGTGCTGCTGCTGTAGCTGCTGATGGAGCTTCGTCAGCCGCAAAAGCGCTAACTGACAAAGTTGCTGCAAAAACACCTGCTAATAATGCTGATAATAATTTGTTCATGTTAAATTCCTATTCAATATAAAATTGCGTTTATGATTAAGTTTGATACTTTAGTTCACATCAGAGACAGCCTCGTAAAAACTGCCTGTGAAATGAACTATACTTAGCCAAACTTACTGCAAACTTACAAGATTTAATATTTTTAATATGCGAATTTTTATAGTAGAAGATGATTTAGTTTTAGCTGATGGCTTAAAAAATTCGCTGATACAATCAGGCTATGCGGTTGATTTGGTGACAAATGGCAACGATGCAGATGGCGTTTTAGCGTATCAAACATTTGATTTGGTAGTGCTGGATTTAGGTTTGCCTAAATTAAGCGGCTTTGAGGTATTAAAGCGCTTGCGCGCACGAGGCAGCAAAACGCCCGTGCTGATTCTAACGGCTAATGATGACTTAAATGACCGCGTAAAAGGTTTAGATTTAGGTGCTGACGATTTTTTAAGCAAACCATTTATTTTAGCCGAACTCGAGGCCAGAGTTCGTGCGCTGATACGGCGTGGCCAAGCAGGTGGAAGCGCGATTCTTACAGTTGGTAAGCTGCAACTAGATACGACTAATCACGCGGCTACTTATAGTAAGGCAAGTTTAAATTTATCTGCGCGCGAACTAGCTGTGCTAGAAATTTTAATGCTTAAAGCAGGAAAAGTAGTGAATAAAGAACAGATGTTGGAAAAACTATGCAATTTTGACGAGGACATCAGTGATAACGCGTTAGAAGTCTATTTACATCGTCTGCGCAAAAAGTTAGATCATTCTGACATCAACATTCGTACCATTCGCGGACTAGGTTATATGTTAGAAAGTAATGCTTAAACACATCCAATTTTTGCCGCAAACTTCGTTGCGAAACCAGCTATTTAGTTGGTTATTGGTGCTGCTGTTGCCGCTGATTTTTATTTCAGCAATCGCTGGTTACTATTTAGCAAATCAATATGCCAATCTGGCCTATGATAAATCTTTATATCGCACCGCACTGGCTTTGGCGGATCAAGTGAGCCTTGAAGCAATTGGCGTTCAAGTCAACTTGCCGCAAGTTGCCAAAGATTTGCTGGAGTTTGATGAAGAAGATGATGTTTTTTTTCGCATTCAAGGCCCAGCGGGAGATTTGGTAGCCTCACATACCGATTTACCACTTCCTAAAATTTACCCCAAAGCAGACAAATCACTGTATTACAACACCACTTTAAACGGTGAGAATTTGAGAGTGGTTGTTTATGCGCTGCCAATTTCAGCTGATTTTTCTCCCAACTCCGATACAGATAACGTTTACATCATGGTGGGCGAAACGCTTAAAAAACGCGCGCTAATGGCCAATGAAATTATTTTTAGCATGTTGCTGCCACAACTGTTAATCGTATTGCTTGTCAGTGCCTTATTGTTTTTTGGCATTCGGCGCGGCTTAAAGCCTTTGGACAAACTAAAAAATGACCTAAGTCAGCGCAATAGCAACGATTTTAGCCCAGTGGACAACACCAAAGTGCCCACAGAATTGCAACCTTTATTAAACGCTTTTAATGATTTATTAGCGCGCGTGAGCGGCACTATTAGCAAGCAACAGCGTTTTATTGCCGATGCTGCACATCAACTAAAAACACCACTCGCTGGCCTTAAAACCCAAGCGGAGCTTGCCTTGCGAGAGAAAGATGCTAGTAAAGCTGCGCATGCGATTAATCAAATTAATCAAGCCAGCGGCAATTTATCGCATGTTGTCAATCAATTATTAAGCCTAACCAAGGCCGGACCTGATGGTGCGGCTTTTTTGGAGCTTAAACCGCTAGATTTGCAACAATTAGCCCAAAAAGTAACCAGCGATTGGGTTGCTATCGCGTTGCAAAAAAACATTGATTTAGGTTTTGCCTCAGAAGTTAAAACCGCTTTAATACAGAGCAACGAAGTACTTTTGCGCGAGCTAATGAACAATTTAATCGATAACGCCATTCGCTACACATCAACAGGCGGCAACATTACAGTTGGAATTCGGCGAGATAGCATGAAACTAGTATTTTATGTGCAAGATAATGGTATGGGCATTTCAGTCGAAAATCAGCCACTGATATTTGAGCGCTTTTACCGCGTACTCGGCACGCAGCAAGAAGGCTGCGGTTTGGGGCTGACCATTGTGCAAGAAATTGCTGAAAGACACAAAGCCACTGTTTCTGTAGTGAGCGAGGGTGAAGATAAAGGCACGCTGTTTTTAGTCACTTTCCCAGAACAAAAATAGCGTTTACTGATGCTCTGTGAGGCAACATCCATGCAGGTTACGGGGTATGTGTTTTCATACAGATTATTCTGTCTAAATTTCACCACGCCTATATTGTACTGCCTCGGCGATATGTGATGATTGTATATTGGCTTGGCCAGATATATCTGCAATGGTTCTAGCAACTTTTAGAATGCGATGATAAGCGCGAGCGGATAAATTTAGACGCGAAATAGCGGTTTTAAGCAGTGTTAAGCCTGCATCGTCAGGCTGACAAAATTCATCAATCTCTAAGCTGCCCAAGGCGAAATTGGCTTTGCCTTGGCGTTGTAACTGTAACTCACGCGCTTTTTCAACCCGCGCACGAATGGCATCGCTATTTTCAGCACCACTCGCGCCAGTGAGTTCATCTTCTTTTAAGGCAGGCACTTCAATGTGCATATCAATCCTATCTAGCAACGGGCCTGAGATTTTGGCACGATAGCGCGCAACATTATCGGGCGTGCAGCGGCATTTATTGTTGAAATGCCCCAAATAGCCGCATGGACATGGGTTCATGGCGGCTAGCAACTGAAATGAAGCGGGGAAATCGGCCTGTCGCGCCGCGCGGCTAATGGTGATTTTTCCGCTTTCTAGCGGCTCTCGCAAC
>JANYGD010000127.1 GCA_025359405.1 Methylotenera sp.
CCCACGCTAACGCCCAGCGACATGGCTAAATCGGTACCCAATACCACGCCAAACTCGCCAGCATGTAAATCCGCCAAACTGCCTGCTTTCATGTGTTTGCCCAAATCGGCCACTTTGTCTTCTTCTGCGGGTAACACACCGCGCACCAAGACACCCTGTACCGCTTGACCGTAACTCAACATGCCTTGCGCCATTACATAAGGCGCACTGGCAATGACTCTTGGCTGAGATTTGACTTGGTCTGCGAGATTTTGCCAATGATCTAGCTGATTGTTGGCGCCGGTGATTTCTAAATGCGATGCCACGCCCAAAATACGCGTGCGCAGCTCTGTTTGAAAGCCGTTCATCACCGAAAGCACCACGATTAAAGCCGCCACGCCCAGCGCAATACCGACCATGCTAGTGAGGGATATAAACGAAATGAAATGATTTTTACGTTTGGCGCGGGTATAACGCAAGCCTACAAACAGCTCAAACGGTAATGTTGAAATAAAAGACATAAGGCGAATCTTAGCAGTTTTCTGCAGCTAAGATTCTTAAACTAATGGAAAAATTTAATGCTTAAATTGGTAAAGCCACGCGTACCCATTCACGTTGTTTCATCAATGGCACGCCCATCTCTAGCACCTTTTCGTCACCTTCTATGTTAATTCTAAATTTATTGCCGCGCTTATACTCGCTTCTTGGCAGGATTAGCGAAGCTTTATTCGATTTGCTATCGTCTTGTCTATCCAAAAATAAACCAGAAAAAGTATTATATTGATTAAAGTTAGCCTCTGTATCATCCACAAAATAACCACTTAAGGCCTCAGCAAAATTGTTTCTATCTACGCGCCCAACCTGAATAGACGTGCCGTGTGAACCGAGCACCTCTAAACCTGCTCTATAATGGCCATTTGCTTGTTTGCGTACGCTCTTAATTTCGGCAATAACGAACAATTCCTTATCTTCTGGTGTGGTATAGCCAATCAGTTTGCCAGGCTCAATCCAACGGTTATAAGTTTTACCTAAATCCACACCTATACCTTTGGCACTTTCATCCACCAACCACCAATTCTCGCTGCCCAGTTTTTGCCTAGGTTGATACACTTGTGGTTCTTGCTGCTTAATCTTATGAGTAGCCACTTTCATATCAAACTCATACTCATTTTTTTGTATGGGTTCCACAATCAACTTAGGTTTTGCTAAACTTAATCGACGGCAAATATCCTCTAAACCATAACTTACATTAATGAGTTTATTTCTTTTGTTTCTGGCTTCTTTTCTGCGCTGACGCTCGTAACCCTCAACACACCAATCGACGCGCAATTTTTTAAACAATTTTACAATCACATCGGTAGAGGCCATTTTCTCTAGACCGAACTCCTGCAAAGGCTTTTGCGTATCCACAGCGCATAAATAAGCTTCAATCTTATCCACCAAGCGCGTTGTCTTCCAAAAACGATAATCTGCAAACTTTTCGACCGCGCGAATACGCTCTGGCCCTTTATCCGCCTCAATATCGATAAAAAATTGAAATTTATCGAGTTTGTGCTTGTTAAGTAATAATGGATTGGTCGCCCAAATTTTCAGCACTTGTTCGGTCATTTGAATTTGCAAACGGCTGTAGCTACCCTTATGCAAAGTATCCATCATAAAACCTTGTTTTAATATGGTGGCGACACTAGTTTCTTTCTTTTGGTGGTCATACAAAAATAAATTGGTATTCAATATTGCCAAATTTTCGGCACATCTGATGATTTTACAAACGTTTGTCCAAGTACCAATAGGCGCAGGTTGATCATCAAAATAGCGCCATTTAGTCATAGCAAAAGTCGCGTTTAAATGACGCGCTAGAATCAAATTGATTTTTTCATTGCTTAAAACTGTTTTATTTTGACTCAAATAAAAATCTAAAAATTGCGTATATACCACATAAAGTTGCCTTTGGTACATATACACCGCGCTGTACATTGCAGATTCTAATTCTTTATTTAATTTCAATACAGTCAAGTACTTATGCGTTATTCTCTTAGCGTGGCGATAAGTTTTTCTATCAATTGCAAGCACTAAATCAATGCGACGAATCAAACTTTCGTTTGTGTCAAATTGAATTTTTGCAAGTTGAGCGGTGATTTCTCTTAACGCATCTAACTCATCCATTTCGGTTAACGTGTCCATCCAAACAAGATTTTTTACCGTATCTTGTTGATGTAAAGCCGACTGAATTTTTTGAATAACTGTTGATAACATTTTAAGTGCCTGCTTAATAAATAATTAATGTTAGGTTCACTTTTGCAACATGTATGCCAACATTTTTAATTGCTTTATTTACAGCAATCCAACTCAAATTTAAATTCTTGAGTATAAGATCAATGACACCTGCTAAAATACCTACATTACCCAACATACACAATAGCTCTTGCGGGCTATACATCGTTATACTAGTTGAAAACTATATGTTTACTGGAATCATTCAGGCAGTTGGTCAAATTGATGCGATCACAATGAGCGGCAGTGATATAAAGCTATCTATACAGGCTGCAAACTTAGGTTTAGATGATGTCATTACTGGCGATAGTATTGCGGTTAACGGCGTTTGTTTAACAGTTACACAGCTCAACAAAACGCATTTCGAGGCACATGTGTCAAAAGAAACACTAAGCGTAACGGTAGGATTAAGTAGTAAAAATGCTGTTAATTTAGAAAAAGCACTGCGCCTACAAGACAGGCTAGGCGGGCACTTGGTAAGTGGTCATGTAGATGGTGTGGGTAATGTGATGCAGTTTGATCAAGCTGGCGATTGCTGGTTGCTGATGATTCGCGCGCCGCACGAAATTTCAAAATATATCGCCAAAAAAGGCTCCATTTGTGTTGATGGCGTGAGCTTAACTGTGAATTTAATCCTACAAGACACTTTTAGTATGAATATTATTCCTCACACACTAGAAAACACCACTTTCAAACACTTAAAAATAGGCAGTCAAGTAAATTTAGAGATTGACCAAATCGCGCGCTATGTCGAGCGCATGACAGAATGGACCAATACTGATGCCGCTTAAATCGATAAGCCAAATAACGGAAATAATTGCTGACATTAAGGCCGGCAAAATGGTGATTTTGGTGGATGACGAAAGCCGCGAAAACGAGGGTGATTTCGTCATCGCGGCAGAATTCGCCACGGCAGAACATATCAACTTTATGGCAAAATTTGGCCGCGGTTTAATTTGCTTAACGCTCACCGAAGCGCGCTGCAGGCAACTCAATTTGCCGCAAATGGTCGAAAAAAATGATTCGCGTTTAGGCACCAATTTTACGGTGTCTATCGAGGCTGCAACTGGCGTCACGACCGGCATTTCAGCGGCTGACCGCGCGACCACGATTCAAGCTGCAGTAGCAAAAAATGCTAACGCAAAAAGCATCGTCAGCCCCGGCCACATTTTTCCGCTGGCAGCACTGGATGGCGGCGTGCTAGTGCGTGCTGGACATACCGAGGCTGGTAGCGATTTGGCCTCATTAGCAGGTTGCGAGCCTGCCTCAGTCATTTGCGAGATTTTAAAAGAAGATGGCGAAATGGCACGCTTGCCTGATTTGGTGGTGATAGCCCAGCAACACAATATTAAAATTGGCACCATTGCCGATTTAATTCGCTATCGCAGTGAAAATGAAAAACTCATCGAACGGGCTACGGAGCGCATGGTTGCTACCCCCTACGGCGAAATGCGCTTGCTGGCGTATCGTGACAAAATTTCTCAAGAAACGCATTTGGCGCTAGTGAAGGGTGCACCGACACCTGAACAAGAATGTTTGGTGCGTGTGCACGAGCCGCTTTCTGTTTTTGATTTAATCGATAGCAGTAGCTGCATGCACAGTTGGAATGCGCTCAATGCCATGCAAGCCATATCCAATGCACCTTGTGGCGTGATGGTGTTATTGCATCATATTGAATCTGGCGACGATTTAATCGTGCGCATTCAAAACGCTGCCGAACCAATTCGCTACAACCAAGAGCTACGCACTTACGGTATTGGCTCGCAGATTTTGCTGGATTTAGGTGTACGCAAAATGCGCCTGATGGCAACGCCGCGCAAAATGCCGAGCATGATGGGCTTTGGTTTGGAAATTACGGGCTATTTGGAGGCAGAGTAAATTGTGTTAAAATAAGCGCTATTGGAAAATATAAATCTTACAGGTCAGTTTCTCATCGCGATGCCCGCCATGACAGACCCATATTTTTCTAAAACCGTCACCTACATTTGTACACACAACCAAGATGGCGCTATGGGTATTATCATCAATCGTAGCGCTGATATCACCGTTTCCAAGCTATTTCAGCAAATCCAGCTCGAAGCTGAATCTGCTGCACTTTTGAAGAAAACTGTACATTTTGGCGGCCCAGTGCAAACTGAACGCGGCTTTATTTTGCACGACATTATGCCAGCGCCGCATGACGAATTTAACTCGACCATTGTCATTAATAATACGGTTGCGCTCACCACGTCGAAAGACATTTTAGAAGCAAGCGCGCAAAACAAAGGTCCTCATAAAATGCTCATCGCCTTAGGCTACGCAGGATGGACGGCGGGTCAGTTGGAGCAGGAACTGGCACAAAATGCGTGGTTGAGCTTGGAAACAGATAATTTAGACGACATTCAGGCGCTGATTTTTGATAAGGCCGACCATGAAAAATTTGATTGCGCGATGCACATGATGGGGCTTGATTTAGCCAATTTATCACATAGTGCTGGGCACGCCTAAATGCTAGAACCCAATTCACTCAATCAGAGCCATTTACCGATTCTGGAACGTAGCTACCCTGACATTACAGGCACAGTGCTGGCGTTTGATTTTGGCGAAAAGCGCATCGGTGTGGCGGTGGGCGAAACCATGCTTAAAGTCGCACACCCGCTTACCACCATAGCTGCGGAAGAGAATCATGTTAAGTTTGAGCTAATTGCCAACTTAGTCCAAGAGTGGCACCCCAGCTTGTTAATGGTGGGTTTGCCCATGCACATGGATGGTGAGCCACATGCGCTCACACAACTTTCTAAAAAATTCGCACAGCGGCTAGAAGGCCGCTTTAATTTGCCTGTTATTATGATTGATGAGCGCTTGAGTTCGGCAGAAGCATCACAAAACCTGAACGAGGCTGGCATTAAGGGCCTCAAGCAAAAAGCCATGCTGGATGCAGTAGCAGCGCAAAGCATATTACAATCATATTTCGACAATTTGAGCACGTGATGCAACTTCCTGACCCTGAAACTTTACTGGCTGAAATTACTGCAAAAGTACAAGCGCAGCTACAACCCAATACTGCACTAGTAGGCATTCATAGCGGCGGTGTGTGGTTAATGAATCGCATTCTAGATTCGATTAAACAAGATATTCCACACGGAATGCTAGACGCGGCATTCTACCGTGATGACTATGCACAGCGCGGCTTAAAAACAGAACCCAAGCCTTCCAATATTGCGTTTGATGTGACGGACAAACATATCATTTTAATCGACGATATTTTCTACACTGGCCGTACTACTCGTGCAGCGATGAACGAATTATTCGATTATGGCCGCCCAGCCAGCATTCAATTGGCAGTACTGATTAACCGTGGTGGTGGTGAACTGCCTATCACCCCCGATATCGTCGGCGCAGAAATTTTGCTGAAACCAAATCAAAATTTACAGCTTTCACAAGATACTAAAGGCAAGCTGCATCTCACGTTGGAGGCCAGTGATGCTTAACCCGCAACTAGACGCTGACGGCAAATTAAAGCACCTTTTAACCATCGAAGGCTTGCCGAAAAAAATTCTCACGCAAATTTTGGATACCGCCGAAACATTCGTTGGTGTGGCTGAGCGCGACATTAAAAAAGTGCCGCTACTGCGCGGAAAAACCGTGTGCAACATCTTTTTCGAGAATAGCACCCGCACCCGCACCACCTTTGAAATCGCAGCAAAAAGATTATCGGCAGATGTCATCAATCTCAACGTCAACACCTCAAGCCAATCTAAAGGCGAAACCATTTTAGACACGGTGGATAACCTAATCGCCATGCACGCAGATATGTTTGTGGTGCGCCACGGACAAAGCGGGGCGGTGCATTTTATTGCACAGCATGTGCCAGATAATATCAGCGTCATCAACGCTGGCGATGGTCGCCATGCGCACCCTACGCAAGGCCTGCTGGACGTGTTTACAGTGCGTCGCTACAAACCAGACATGCACAATCTGCGCGTGGCCTTGGTGGGCGATGTGTTACATTCACGCGTAGCGAGATCCGAAATTCATGCGTTAACCACGCTAGGCGTGCCGGAAGTGCGTGTAATCGCCCCAAAAACCTTGTTGCCAGCCGGAGTTGAAAAGCTGGGCGTGCAAGTGTTTCACGACATGAAAGCTGGCCTAAAAGACGCGGATGTTGTGATGATGTTACGCTTGCAAAACGAGCGCATGAGCGGCGCGCTGCTGCCAAGCGCGCAAGAATATTTTAAAACGTTTGGTCTCACACAAGAGAAATTAAGCTACGCAAAACCTGACGCTATCGTGATGCACCCGGGCCCAATGAATCGTGGCGTCGAGATCGATTCCAGCGTGGCGGACGGCAGTCAATCGGTGATTTTGCCGCAAGTGACGTATGGTATTGCCGTTAGAATGGCTGTAATGGCTATTCTAGGGGGAGGTGCGTGAAAATTCACATTAAAAATGGTCACCTAATTGACCCGAAAAACAACATAGACACTAAGCAAGATGTGTACGTCGCCGCTGGCAAAATTGTCGGTATTGGTAGTGCGCCAAAAGATTTTGTAGCGAATCAAACTATCGACGCAACAGACTTAATAGTCGCACCTGGCTTTGTTGATTTGTCCGCCAGACTGCGCGAACCCGGATCGGAACATAAAGCTACGCTAAATAGTGAATTACTTGCGGCCGCTGCAGGCGGCATAACTAGCCTTGCTTGCCCGCCCGACACCGACCCCGTGCTAGATGAGCCAGGCTTGGTGGAAATGCTGAAACATCGCGCAAAACTTTTGAATTTGGTACATGTGTATCCACTTGGCGCACTAACTCGTCAGCTAGAAGGCAAACTTCTTACCGAAATGTGCGAACTCACCGAAGCGGGCTGTGTGGGCTTTAGCCAAGCCGATGTGGCGATTACCGATACGCAAGTGCTGTGGCGTGCGTTTGAATACGCGGCAACTTTTGGATATACGATTTTTTTACGCGCAGAAGATTATTACTTGGCTAAAGACGGTGTCGCTCACGATGGCGAAATTGCTAGTCGATTAGGCTTAAAAGGTATACCTGCTGCGGCTGAGGGCTTGGCAATTGCCAGCATCTTACGCATCGCGCATGAAACCAAGACTAAAGTACATTTGTGCAGATTATCAACGGCAGAAGGCGTAGATTTAGTGCGGCAAGCCAAGAAACAAGGCGTGCAAGTCACAGCGGACGTAAGCGCGCAACATTGCCATTTAACCGATCACGATATTGGTTACTTTAATGCATACGCCAACCTCAAGCCGCCATTGCGTTCTGCACGCGATAGAGCGGCTTTATGCCAAGGCCTGAAAGACGGCACGATTGACGCAATTTGCAGTGACCACACGCCGGTGGATGACGATGCAAAACTGTTGCCGTTTGC
Organism: Methylotenera sp.; assembly: GCA_025359405.1. Classification (GTDB taxonomy): domain Bacteria; phylum Pseudomonadota; class Gammaproteobacteria; order Burkholderiales; family Methylophilaceae; genus Methylotenera_A. The sequence continues at coordinate 7,619 of JANYGD010000127.1, forward strand.
AGAAGCTGAAGCGGGCGCTACAGGTTTAGAGCTATTGTTGCCGCTTGCGCTGAAATGGGCAACAGACAACAAAACCAGCCTATTTGATGCCATTGCAAAAATCACCAGCCAGCCAGCTAGTATTTTGGCCATTGATGGCGGGCATTTAAGTTTAAATGCTAATGCAGATATTGCAATTTTTAACCCAAAACTTGAGTGGAAAATAGACGCAAGCCAACTCAAAAGCCAAGGTAAAAATACGCCATTTTTAGGTTTAACTTTACTTGGCAAAGTGCAATACACACTACTACACGGACAAATCACCTATCAAGCCTAATCAAAACAACTGCAATTTGGATAGTGCTTGCCTTAAATACTTGACGTTTGTGCAAAAGACGCAGATAGTTACTTTGCTCGTTTTTTGAAGCATCAAATTTTCGGTTAGTCATTATTGTTGGGGAGTAAAAATGAGTTCACTTTTAAGTTCTTTGGGATGTTGTTTTTGGTGGTTTTTAGCGGGTGCTTTGCTGGGTTGGTTACTCAATCGTTGCATGTGTAAATGCTGCTGCAAACCTTCTGCTAATAACATGAAGAACTCCGCTCCTGCCAAAGTGGCTGACGTACCTGCTAAACCAGTTGCAAAAGCAGCACCTGTAGCGCCAAAAGCCTCAGCACCAGTAGCAGCCATGATTGATATTGCTGCAGCCAAAAAAGCTGGTTTTGCACTTAAAAATGCAAACGACCTCACTATTGTAGAAGGTATCGGCCCAAAAATTAATGAATTGTTTAACGACAATGGCATTAAAACCTTTGCTCAGCTCGCCTCGACTACTGTACCGCAAATGCGTGCAATTTTAGATAAAGGTGGCTCACGCTTCCGTATAGCCAACCCGAGTACTTGGGCGCAACAAGGCGCATTAGCAGCCGAAAACAAATGGGCAGAGCTTAAAAAATTGCAGAACAAACTTTCTGGCGGCGTTAAAAAATAACTTAAGATGACTAGTATGCAAAACAATCAATCTATACATTGCCATCAACCCAGCTACTCGTGCTGGAGCTGGATAGTTGCGCTCATCCTCGCCTTAATATTGCTTTGGATGCTACTGACAGGTCGTGGGCCTTCTAGTACATGTTGTGGCGCCTCAGTTGATGCTGCGGCGCCTGTGGAAGAAGCAACGCCAGTAGCGGAGACCTTTGGGTTTACCGCAACCGCCAATGATTTCACCAGCAACGGTGACGGCACAAAACTAAGCTGGTTCAGTCAAACAGATGGGCTTAAAGCTTTATTAGCAGGTGGCGACGACTTGCAAGCACAGGGCGATGATAAAAGCGTAGTGCTTAGGGGCACCGTAGACACTGAAGCTATCAAGCAACAAAAAGCTGCGGATGCACAAGCGTTTTTTGGGCCTAGTATAGAGGTGGATAATCAAATATTGGTCAAAGCTGCTGAGCCAGTTGCTGTAATGGAACCGCCGCCAGCCGCTAAACTATATTTTGATACTGGTAAAACTGCGTTGCCAAGTGATTCAGGCACAACACTTGCGCCCATTGTAGAATGGCTGAAAGGGCATGATACAGCCAAAGCGGTGTTATCTGGCTACCACGATCCACGCGGCAACCAAGCGGTTAACGAAGAGCTTGCTAAAAACCGCGCTAAATCAGTACGTGAAGCGCTAAAAGCGGCTGGCATTGATGATGAAGCAAGAATCGAAATGCGCAAGCCTGAAAGCGCGGATAGTGGCGGCGATTTGTCCGAGGCAAGGCGTGTAGAAGTTTCTGTAGAATAACTATCTGCAAAATAAAAAAGCCGATGATACTTCATCGGCTTTTTTATTTTAACTTATTTCTTTACACCATCCCTAAATGGTCCAAACCAGTAGAGTTATCTCTATCGTGTGCGTCTTTGCCTTCCAGTTTAATTTTCAGGCGTAAATCATTAACAGAATCCGCATTGCGTAAGGCGTCTTCGTAACTAATTTGGTCAGCCTCATGTAGATCAAACAAGGCTTGGTCAAACGTTTGCATACCCAGTTCGCGCGAGCGGCCAATAATCTCTTTAATTTCGTGAACATCACCTTTAAAGATTAAATCTGAAATAAGTGGCGAATTAATCATAATTTCAATTGCCGCCGCACGACCAATGCCATCCGATTTTGGAATCAAACGTTGTGAAATAAAGGCGCGCGTATTCAGTGATAAATCCATTAACAACTGATGCCGGCGTTCTTCTGGGAAGAAGTTGATAATACGATCCAGCGCTTGATTGGTGCTGTTGGCGTGCAAAGTAGCCAAGCATAAATGACCGGTTTCCGCGAAGGCAATTGCGTAATCCATGGTTTCGCGATCACGAATTTCGCCAATCAAAATCACATCAGGCGCTTGACGCAAGGTGTTTTTTAGGGCGATGCCCCAGTTATCAGTATCTACGCCCACTTCACGTTGGGTAATAATGCAATTGATGTGCTCATGCACAAACTCAACCGGGTCTTCAATAGTAATAATATGACCATAACTATTTTCGTTGCGATAGCCTACCATGGCTGCCAACGAGGTCGATTTGCCTGAACCTGTACCGCCAACAAAAATCACCAACCCACGCTTGGTCATCGCGATATCTTTTAAAACCTCGGGCAATCCTAAGTCTTCGAATTTAGGAATTTTTGTGGTAATGGTTCTAAATACCAAACCCACAGAACCGCGCTGCACAAAGGCATTGACGCGAAAACGTGCAACACCAGGAATGCCAATGGCAAAGTTACACTCGTTAGTCGCGTCAAACTCGGCGGTCTGTTTATCATTCATAATCGAGCGCGCAATCTCGCGTGCCTGTTGCACAGATAGCACCTGCGAACTTACCGGTGTCATTTTGCCGTCGACCTTCATCGCTGGTGGAAAGCCTGCCGTAATAAACATATCCGAGGCTTTTTTTCCAAGCATCAATCGCAACAAATCAAATACAAACTTTTCGGCTTGACCTTTTTCCATCATGTATTCCTATCCATTATTAGCCAACAATTGAGTCTTTATTGGCGGCTTTACCACGCGCCTCAGCGGCGGAAATCACGTTGCGCCGCACCAAATCCTGCAAGTTTTGGTCTAGCGTTTGCATGCCAATATTTTGCCCAGTTTGAATCGCAGAATACATTTGTGCCACTTTATTTTCACGAATCAAGTTACGAATTGCCGGTGTGCCAATCATAATTTCATGTGCAGCCACACGACCTTGCTCATCTTTGGTTTTACATAGTGTTTGTGAAATTACCGCGCGCAACGATTCTGACAGCATCGAGCGTACCATTTCTTTTTCCGCTGCGGGAAACACATCCACGATACGATCTACCGTCTTCGCGGCCGAGCTGGTGTGCAAAGTACCAAACACTAAATGGCCTGTTTCTGCCGCAGTAAGTGCCAATCTAATGGTTTCTAGGTCGCGCATCTCGCCCACTAGAATCACGTCCGGATCCTCGCGCAAGGCCGCACGCAAGGCATTTTGGAAAGAAAGCGTATGTGGTCCAACTTCACGTTGGTTTATCAAACATTTTTTAGATTGATGCACAAATTCAATCGGATCTTCCACCGTTAAAATATGTCCCATTTCGTTTTCGTTTACATAATCCACCATAGCTGCAAGTGTAGTGGATTTGCCCGAACCCGTAGGCCCCGTGACCAACACAATGCCACGCGGCGTATCAGCGATTTCTTTAAAAATTGGCGGACAATTGAGTTGTTCTAAGGTTAATATTTTGGATGGAATAGTACGAAATACCGCACCAGAACCACGATTATGGTTAAATGCATTGACGCGGAAGCGTGCTAAATTAGGGATTTCGAACGAGAAATCGCATTCCAATGTTTCTTCGTAAATTTTGCGCTGTCCATCGTTCATGATGTCATACACCATGTCATGCACTTGCGCATGATCCATCGACGGCACATTGATTTTACGCACATCGCCATGCACGCGAATCATCGGCGGCAACCCCGCAGATAGGTGCAAATCTGATGCTTTATTCTTAACCGAAAAGGCGAGTAAATCTGAAATATCCACTATCAGCTCCTGCTATAATAAGTTCGTTAAGCCAACTTTTAATAAACCACAT
>JANYGD010000144.1 GCA_025359405.1 Methylotenera sp.
GAATCGAACTGCCGACACGCGGATTTTCAATCCGCTGCTCTACCGACTGAGCTACCCGGCCAGCGTGCAATAGCGCCTAACTATTTGTAAGACTATTTGCAAGTCGCGCATTATAGCAAACTATACCCATCTTGTAACAAAGCTTAACAATTTAATTGGTATCTGTGGATGCCACAAAAGATGCTAAAGTCGCAGTGACAGATGCAGTCGTTGCCGAAGCCGCTAAAAAATAAGTTTTCAGATTAAGTTTTAAGTCATAATAAACCCGCAAAGTTTAACGGATTTGTGAGTTTTTCATTTAAAATTGTCACCATGACAAATTTCCAAATTCCCGCGTTAAACAAAACTTCAGCACAGGTTTTAAATCACAAAATCAACCATAAAACCAAGCCACTCGGCGCATTGGGTAGGTTAGAAGAACTTGCCCTGCAAATTGGAATGATTCAAAACACGCTGACGCCGCAATTAAGCAAACCTACCATGCTCGTATTTGCTGGCGATCACGGTATCGCCAATAGTGGTGTCAGCCCTTATCCACAAGCGGTTACTGCACAAATGGTACTTAATTTTTTAAATGGTGGTGCGGCGATTAATGTGTTTGCTCGGCAACATGGTTTTGCACTGCGCGTGATTGATGCTGGCGTTAATCATCAGTTTGAACCTCATCCAAATTTAATAGATGCAAAAATTGGCATGGGCACCGCTAATTTTTTGCAGCGACCAGCCATGACACAAATACAATGTCAGCAAGCACTCACTATTGGCACGGAGCTTGCCAGAAAAAAAATTGCTTCAGGCTGCAATGTGCTGGGTTTTGGCGAAATGGGTATTGGCAATACGTCGTCTGCTAGCTGCTTAATGAGCGTTTTGTGCGGTTTGCCGATTAAGCAATGTGTGGGTCGCGGCACAGGTTTAGATGATGCAGGACTAAGAAAAAAAACCGAAATTCTCAAACAAGCAATTCAACAGCATAGTTTAGACAAGCAAGATGCAATGCGGGTGCTGGCGACATTTGGTGGTTTTGAAATCGCCATGATGGCAGGCGCGATGTTAGGTGCGGCTGAACAAAAAACGCTGTTGTTGATAGATGGTTTTATTGCAAGCGCGGCCTTATTGGTTGCAGCTAAATTGCAGCCGAATATTGTGGATTATTGTGTGTTTGCTCACTGTTCTGGTGAGGCAGGACACCGTAAGTTATTAGATTATTTAGGTGCTAAACCATTGTTAGATTTAGGTATGCGGCTGGGTGAAGGCACTGGCGCGGTTTTGGCTTATCCACTTGTGTTGGCGGCAGTAAACTTTTTAAACGATATGGCCAGCTTTGAATCGGCTGGCGTTTCAGAAAAAACTGCATAATGAAAAAAGAGTGGAGAAATTTTTTACTGGCCCTAGGATTTTTCACGCGTATTCCGGTGCCAAGTTTTGCCGATTTTCAAGAAAGTGATTTAAACCATTCTGCCAAATATTTTCCGTTAATCGGCATTGTTGTGGGCTTGGTTGGCGCAGGCAGTTTTGCATTAAGTGCGCAATTTTTGCCACGAAATATAGCTGTGTTAATCAGCATGGCAAGCACCATTTACCTCACGGGTGCGTTTCATGAGGATGGCTTGTCAGATAGCGCAGATGGCCTTGGTGGCGGCTGGAAGCGTGAGCAAATACTCACTATTATGCAAGACTCGCGTCTTGGTACCTATGGCGGAGTGGCTTTGTTTTTGATGCTGTTTGCAAAGTTTCAACTATTAAATACGCTAAATAGTTACTTTGTGCCGTTTGCCTTAATCACGGGCCATGCGCTTAGTCGCTTATGTGCGGTTTATATGATGGCCACTTTAAGCTACACCAAGCCAGAAGGCAAAGCCAAGCCATTGGCCACGCAAATCAGCGTGTTAGATTTAGCCATGGCGAATGGGTTTGGCTTGTTGCCATTTTTTGCTATTGTTGGTTTGTTGGTAGTGAGCAATCACTCGCTTACCATTATTATTAAATTTGTATTAATGGCCTTAATTTCCGTGCTATTAAGCTGGTTTTGGTGGCGGCATAAAATCCACAAATGGCTTGGTGGCTATACGGGCGACACTTTAGGCGCAATGCAACAAATCACCGAAATTGCCTTTTATGTGGGCGTGGTTATTTGGAGTTACAACGTTTGAAACTCACGCTAATTCGCCATACTGCGCTGCAAATTGAGCCAGGAATTTGTTATGGCCAAAGAGCTATTGATGTTGCCGCAAGCTTTTCGGGTGATGTTGCACGCACGCAAACCAAGCTAGCCGAGATGACTTTTGATGCTGTTTACACAAGCCCGCTGCAGCGCTGTGTAAAGCTAGCTGAAGCCTTAAATATGGGTGATGTTATTCAAGATAATCGCTTAATGGAACTGAGTTTTGGCGATTGGGAAATGCAGGCTTGGGATGACATACCGCGTGACATTTTTGATGATTGGGAGCATGACTACGCCAATAAAGCACCGCCCAATGGCGAGACATTTAGCCAGTTGCAGCAACGCGGCATGACTTTTTTACAACATGTTTTAAACCAATATCCGCAAGGCAATATTTCGGCTAAAAATATAGCAATAGTCACGCACGGTGGCATGACGCGCGCTCTGTTGGCGCATGTGCTGAATATGCCCTTAAAAGGCTTGTTTCGTTTTACTGTTGATTATGGCAGCGTTACACAACTAGAGTTTGGCGGAGCTGTGCCTAAAATTGGCTTTGTGAATCTTTAGTGCTTTATATGACAGTGATTTCGTTATCAAAACACGCTACGGTTTGCCCTTTGCGAATTTTCGCAGTTTTGCGCAATTCAGTCACGCCATCAACAGTTACTAAGCCATCGCCCACCATCGCCTTGCCTTGGCCGCCACTGTTTGCAATGCCTGTGAGTTTTAGCAAATCACACAGCGCAATAAACTCACCTTTTAACTCAAATTCCATCTTAACCCTTTAGTTTTAATGGCAAGCCAGCCGCAATAAAGCTCACACTGTCTGCAATCTGCGCCACCGCTTGGTTTAAGCGGCCTTGTTCATCTTGAAATTGGCGATTAATTTCACCTAAAGGTACAATGCCCATGCCGACCTCGTTGCTGACTAAAATAATCGTGCCTGCAAGTGTGGGCAAGAGCGTCAAAAATGCTTCGCGTTCTAATTGCCAACTAGAATTTTTGGGTGGATTACAGTCAGCACATAGCCACTGTGCCAGCCATACGGTTAAGCAATCTACAATCAAACACTGATTTGACGCAGCTAGGCGGGCAAGCACTTGCGTGAGGCGGTGCGGTTCTTCAACAAGCGCCCAATCGGCGGGGCGCCTATCTTTGTGATGTTGCACACGTGCTTTAAACTCATCGTCATATACTTGTGCGGTGGCAATATATGTAACGACTAAGCCGCTATCAGTCGCTAGTTTTTCAGCGTATGCGCTTTTGCTAGAGCGTGCCCCGCCTAAAATTAAAGTAATATTAGTCATATTTTTAATAAAAAAGCCGCTTAAAATTTAAGCGGCTTGTAATTGTTACTAATGCATTAAATTTTGGACGTTTGTACGGTTTTAACGCTGCGAAGCAGTGCAACACTCAACCAAACAATTGCGAAGTACATCGCTGCAAAGCCCATCCAGCTTGGCAGATACTCCCAACCGTGTTTCAAGGATTCAATAAGGCCTTGCGCTGGAAAGCGGCCAGAAAACAAATAATAGGTTTGCGTAGAAATGACGAAAGCAATGAATGTTGTAAACATGCTCACCAAGCTGTAAGTGACTATAGCATTGGGGCTTGCTGCAAAAGCATCGGTTTGTTTATTTAAATACAGTCCACCAAACCACATGGCGGCGTAGCTTGGAATCAATCCCCAATAGCCATTGGTGAGGCAAAAACCTTGCGCGGGATCTAGCGCGGCTGCGCCAAAATCAATCACAGTTGCCAGTGCAAAAAACGCGGTAAACCAGCCCCAGCGCTTAAGTAACAAGCCACCGAGTAAAAACAACACTAAGCTCGCATCTGGCAAACTAAATGGTGTAAGCGTGTGGCTGCCACGTGTGAGCAGCATGAAAAAAGCGATTGCGGCTACAATCATTAAGTGTTTTTTAGAAATCATAGTGTTTTGCATAAATAATACCCTTATATAAAATACATCATAACACTGCGCTTTGCTTGATGCAAAACACAGTGTAAATTTAATGTTTACTCTGGTTGATAGCGAATATTAAAAAACAAATTGGCACCTGGCGTGTTATAAGCTTCACCGCCAAAATCTTTGCCAAGCACGTACTTTTTGTCAAAGATATTGTTGGCGCGAGCTTGTAAAGTCCAATCTTTGGTAAATTTGTAATCTGCGGTCGCATTTACGACGGCGTAGCCACTAAGCACTACGCTGTTAGCCGCGTCATTGTAGCGAATGGACGATGCAATTGTTTCGGTGCCAAATCGCCAGTCACCCCAGCTATAACTAGCATTTGCGCTGGCATGGCGGTTTGCACGCCTTACCAGTAAATTGCCCGTTTTGTCATCTTCAGGCGATTGAATGTCGATATTCGCACCAAGATTGAAATCACCTAAACGCTGGCTAACATTTAAACTTAGGCCTTCGATACTTGCTTCGTTAATATTGGTTACGTTAAACGCGCTATCTAAGCCGATTAAATCACGAATTTTGTTGCGATATAAAGTTACAGAAACATTAGTGTTATTTGCTTGGTAGCGCAAACTTGCCTCAATATTGCGTGATTTTTCAGGCTTTAAATTGGGATTACCAAAAAGTGGATAATATAAATCGTTGAACGAAGGTGCTTTGAAAGCGCTACCATAACTAGCAGTGGCGCGCCATTCAGGGCTAACGCTGTACCCGTAACTGATATTGCCAGTGGTTTCCCCACCAAATTGTGAGTTGTTGTCTTGTCGAACGCTGGCTTGGAATGAATGCGCATCTTTATTTAGTAAGTAACTAGCTACAAACCCATCATTGGTGCGCTTCTTGACATCAAAATTAACCGTTGAATTTACGCGCTGTTCCAAACCATCATAAAGCAAAGTCAGCACGCCAGCTGGTAATTTAAAATCGTTTTGCCAATTGATTTGAAATTGTCTGGTTTTGAAAAAATCACCACCAGTAACGCTAAATTCATCGAATGTGCGACTTTCGTCCACACCATCGCCAATACGCACTTTTGATAACCATAAGTCCGTGAACTGATTATTGCTAAACAATGCGTAACTATATTGTGTTGAATCAGCGTTGCTATCAAAATTTGAGCCATTGAAACTATTATCGAAATGCACATGGCCATTACTATGTAAAAATTGAAAGCCAATTTCATGACCAGGCTCAATTAAATGTGAAATATTGCCAGAAAGTGCTAGATTTCGATTGGGATCATTGTCGTTATAGTTAGGATTTTTAGTGTTAATGGCAGAAAAACTGCGTGTATCTAAACTCGATACATTGAGCGCAAAACGTGTGCCATCGATACTACCACTTACGCCAGCATCCGCTCGTTTCGTGTTGTAGGTGCCATAGCCCAAGTTTGCATTAAATTTAACAGCGCCTTCACCTTTTTTGGTGAATATTTGAATTACACCACCAATGGCATCTTGCCCATAAAGGCTGGTGGCTGGGCCACGTAAAATCTCGATTTTATCAATTTGGCCAATGGGTAGATTTTCAAATGCGGTAGAACCTAAAGTGGCAGAATCGACCCTCATTCCATCAATTAAAACCACTACATGGCCAGAATTCGTGCCACGCATAAAAATGCTAGAAATAGTACCAGCGCCGCCACTACTGGTAATTTCAATGCCAGATTGTTGCGCTAATAATTCAACTAAAGTGGATTGGCCAGTACGCTGAATTTCTTCCGCATCAATTACCGTGACATCAGCAATAACGTTTTCGCGTGTTTGCGGCGTGCGGCTAGCAGTGACAACTACTTCATCTAAATTAATTTGTTCAGCCGCAAAAACTGGTGGTATAAAAGCCAAGCCGATTAGGCTGGCAATGGTAGATTTTTTCATTATATTTTCCCTAATACACGCGTCCCCGCATGCAAGTTGATAAAACTGGGTAATACTTAGGGATAAATAAACAAAAATTGCGCTCTAAAATAATTGAGATGCAGCCTTTGGTACCGTCACCCCGCGGTATTTCCTAGCGATTTAGCGATTAGGCCGGTCTCCGGGCTTGTGAGGAATTGTTTTGCGCCTTCCCAAGCTTGCACTCAGTGGCTTACAGCAAAACTACACTCACTTACCGTTGCGGGGGCAGCATAGGCATTGTTTTATGTTGAAAACAAAAAAACGCACCTAATTCCCAGTTTCACCATGTTTATAGAAAATAAACACTGGCACCTAACAACTAATTTTGATTATAACGTTTTATGCTGTAATTTAAAGCTCAAATACAATTTAATTTTATACAACAAGCATGCAAAACATGTTAAATTACTTTGAATAACCCACGTTAGCTATTGACTTTAATAGATTTTTTCAATTATAGTGGGATTATGGAAGCTGATTTAAAAAGTTTAGAAGAAAAAATCACCAAGCTCATCTCTTTGTGCAGTAATTTGCGCGAGGAAAATGTTCGCCTGCGCAGCGATTTAACGCAGACAAAGGACAATATGCTTTTAGCTAGTAACAAGCTTGAGGGTTTGCTTGAATCGATGCCACAAAGTAGCGAATCTGTGGACATGGAATCTTAATGAGCGCTATTAAACCAGTTGATGTGTCGATTATGGGGCGCGAGTTTACGGTATCTTGCACCGATGAAGAGCGACCGGGTTTACTAGATGCGGTTAATTACCTCGACAAAAAAATGCACGATATTCGCGATGCCGGTAAAGTGGTTGGTGTAGAGCGTATTGCGATTATGACAGCGTTAAATTTATCTCATGAATTACTCAATACTAAAAGCGGCGATGTTGACATCGGCAATTATAAGCGTAGGATTAGTGCCATGCAGAGTCAAATTGATGAAGCGCTGGCGCCGCAGGCTAAGTTGGTATAAGTCAGCACAAACCAAGCTTTTGTGGTAGGCTGTAGTAACCATTAGTTTTCATCAGTTCGTCACAAGTCAGCATTAATATCAAACTTGTTTTCTGTGGTGTTGCTTGAGCTTTATATTCCTTGAACTAGTCTTTGTTATAGGTTTCAGCTCATCAGGTTGCAGTGTGCGCGCTCTAAATTGGGAGTTCTTTTAAGGGTCCCTTGGCGAGTGTACCTAACGCGCTTTAGGTTGTTACCACCTGAACTTTTTTGGTTCAGGATAGCGGCTCAGGCAACACCAGAGAGAACATTTTTATCGCAACTCGTGATATTTCAAATCCGCCAAACTGACAATATCTAAGCATCTTTCATGGCATGCTTCTAAAACGACTGGCGGGGCGAAGCCTGCCTCGCTCGCTTCTAGCCAGCGCGTAGCGCATACGCACCAGCGATCACCCGCCACTAGGCCTTCAAAGCCATACTCAGGGCGCGGCGTGCTTAAATCGTTACCACTACTCATCGAGAATGCTAAAAACTCATCAGTTACTTGACAACATATCGTATGGCTGCCGAGGTCTTCAGCGCCTGTTTCGCAGCAACCTGTGCGCGTAAAGCCAGTAACTGGGCTTAAACTGCATACTTGTAGAGCTGTGCCTAATACATTGCGTGCCATGCTTTTACCTCAAAAGTTTTAATTTCAACTATCATACCCAAAATTAGAAACTTGAGAGAAAAGGTTTGATATGCGTTATTGGTTAATGAAATCCGAACCTGGAGATGTGTCGATTGACGATTTGGCGGCCATGCCCAATCAAACAGTCGATTGGTACGGTGTGCGCAATTATTTGGCGCGCAATTTTATGCGCGATCAAATGAGTGTTGGCGACGGTGTGCTGTTTTATCATTCTAACTGTGAAACACCAGGTATTGCGGGCATTGCAGAGGTGAGTTCTGGTGCTTATCCGGATCGTTTTCAGTTTGTAAAAGGTCACAAATATTACGACCCAAAAGCAACACAAGAAACGCCACGTTGGCTAAACGTAGATGTAAAGTTTGTGCGTAAAACACGTTTATTAAGTTTAAAAGAGCTGCGTGAAACGCCAGAGCTCGCCAACTTGCGCATTTTGCAACGCGGCAACAGGTTATCTATTACGCCCGTTGACCCAAAAGATTGGGAGTTTATTCTTAAATTACTCAAATAAAAAAGCCCGCAATTGTGAGCTTTTGTTAACTAAAACAAATTTATTTTAGTTTGGTATCAAGGCTACCCATAGCTTTTGGGAATGTCACCAATCCCCAAGGCGCTTGTTTTATTTCAATTTGCTTGGTGGGTTCCAACGTTTCGGCGTCAATCACCACAATCGCGTCCGATTTGCCGCAAGCTAGCATAATTTGCTTGTCGTCTGGCGTAAAGCTAAAGTGCCAGCAGCGGTTAGCGGTGGGGATTTCCTTAATTTTCTCATAGGTTTTTGCGTCGTAAACTTCTAACAGTTTCGCTTTGTTTTCGGCGATAAAAATACGTTTACCAGTTTTGTCAAACGAGACACCATATGGCGTTTGGCCAGTATCCACGGTGCGCAACACTTTAAAATTTCTATTCATCACCATAAATTTATTACCGAATTCTAGCGTGGCAATGTAAGTTTTACCGTCGGGCGAAACCTTGATGCCGCGTGGGCGGTCGCCATAATCGTGAGTTTTAATAGTTTTAATGAGTTTGCCAGTTTTAATGTTATGCACGGTAATAGTGTTATCGGCTTCATTGGTAATCACCAACAATTTGCCATCTTTGCTAAATTCCACGCCTTCGGTTTCTGGACCGCCGATAATTTCGCGAATTTTTTTGCCTTGCTTCAGGTCAATAATGCCGATACGTGCTAATTCCTTTGGGCCACTATCATCATCAGCTTTATCAGTTTCTTTTGCCGCCTCGCTACCAGGTGTGGGTGGCGGGCCTGCTTTGGCGCTAGGTTCGTAAGAAACAAACGCTAAATTGCCTTTTACCCGTACAAATTCTGGGTTTTTACCTACAGGGATTTGTTTTACCACTTCGTTGGTTGCCGTATCAACTACAGAAATACTGCCATTTTCGCGTGTTGCGACGATTAAAAATTTACCATCATCGGTAATACCCAAGCCGCGCGGACCTTCGCCTTTCACGTCTATTGTGCCAGTGGCTGACATGCTTTCTAGGTCGATAATCGTTACGCCGCCATCTTGGCTAGTCACATAGGCTTTGCCTGTATCGGCCAATGTACTACCTGCCGCTAATAAACTAATCGCTGCTGTAATTATTTTTATTCTAAAATTCATTCAAACTCTCCAAAGATTCAATTTGTGCTATTTGGCATGTGCTTACCAGTTTAGTTCACATCGCCTAATTTAAAATTACCCCAAAAACAGCTTATACGCAGGGTTTTGCGTTTCATCCCAATGTGGGTAGCCTAGATTTTGTAAAAATGCAGCAAATTCAGCTTGTTCATTCGGCGGTACTTGCATGCCCACCAGCACGCGACCAAAATCCGCGCCATGGTTACGATAGTGGAATAAACTGATATTCCAATCATGTCCCATGCTGTCTAAAAACTTCATCAGCGCACCTGGTTTTTCGGGGAATTCGAACCTAAATACCACTTCATTTTCCGCTTGCGGTGCGTGCCCACCTACCAAGTGCCGTAAGTGCAATTTGGCCACCTCATTATTGCTCAAATCCAGTGCTGGCAAGCCTTGCGCGATTAAATTATTCACCAGTTTAGCCGATTCTTTAGGGTCAGCAACGGCCACGCCCACAAAAATATGCGCTTCTTTTGGGTCAGAATAACGATAATTAAATTCAGTAATATTACGATCGCCCAGCAAGCGGCAAAACGCTTTAAATGCACCAGCTTTTTCAGGTATTGTCACCGCTAAAACGGCCTCACGTTGCTCGCCCAGCTCGGCACGCTCGGCAATAAAGCGCAAACGGTCAAAATTCATATTGGCGCCGGAGGCAATGCCTATCAAGGTTTTGCCGTGTAAATTATTGCGTTTTGCATATTCTTTTATGCCTGCTGTGGCGAGCGCGCCTGCAGGCTCTAAAATGCTGCGCGTATCTTCAAATACATCCTTGATGGCGGCGCAAATCGCGTCGTTATCCACCACAATCATCTCATCGACATATTGCTGGCATAGTTTGAAGGTATGTTCGCCCACTTGCTTCACAGCGGCGCCATCGGCAAACAAGCCCACTTGGTCTAATATTACGCGTTTGCCCAGTTTTAGCGATTCTGTCATTGCCTCGGCATCTTTGGCTTCTACGCCAATCACTTTAATTTCCGGTCGCACTGCTTTTACATAGGCCGCAATGCCTGCCAGCAAGCCGCCACCGCCCACACAGCAGAATATCGCTTCTATTGGTTCGGGGTGGTTTTGCAGAATTTCCATCGCAATGGTGCCCTGCCCGGCGATTACGTCGGGGTCATCGTAAGGGTGCACAAAAGTGAGTTTTTCAGATTTCTCCAGCTCCAGCGCACGCACTAAAGCATCAGAATAGCTATCGCCAAACAGCACTACTTCTGCGCCTCTGGCCTTAACGGCATTAATTTTGATTTGCGGCGTAGTGGTCGGCATTACAATCACCGCGCGACATTTCAGTTTTTGCGCGGCCAGCGCCACACCTTGCGCGTGGTTGCCCGCACTGGCGCAGATTACGCCGCGTTTGAGCGCATCGGCAGGTAAGTTCGCCATTTTGTTATAAGCGCCGCGTAGCTTAAATGAGAACACTGGCTGCATATCCTCGCGCTTCAATAACACGCGGTTATTGATGCGTGCCGATAGATTGGGCTGAAACTCCAACGGCGTTTTTTTCGCCACGTCATAAACGTGCGAATTCTCTATTTTTTGTCTGTAGTTTGTCGTCATGCGTTATTTTTAAAACAGCTAGTGCAGTGTATTATATTGAATTGTCGACATTATAAAGAATTTTAAGGAATTATCGTGGCTTATACGCAAGACGAACTGAAACAACAAGTGGCAAGCGCAGCAGTAGCTTATGTTAAAGAAGGCATTATTGGCGTGGGCACAGGCTCAACCGCCAATTATTTTATTGAAGAGCTGGCAAAAGTAAAAGGTAAAATTGATGGCGCAGTGGCAAGTAGTGAGGCTACCGCGCAACGTTTACGCGGCCATAGTATTAAAGTGTTCGATTTAAACAGCATCGATGGTATGGATATTTATGTGGATGGTGCGGATGAAATTACCGAGCATCTGCACATGCTTAAAGGCGGTGGCGGCGCGTTAACGCGTGAGAAGATCGTAGCTGCAGTGGCCAAACAATTTATTTGTATCTGTGACGAGAGTAAATATGTGCCTGTATTAGGCAAATTTCCGTTACCAGTGGAGGTGTTGCCAATGGCGCGCAGCTACGTAGCGCGCGAGCTGGTAAAATTAGGGGGTCAACCGGTGTTGCGCGATTTTACGACGGATAACGGCAACATTATTTTAGATGTGCATAATTTAAGAATTGACGACCCGGTCACGATGGAAGCGAAAATTAACCAAATCGTTGGCGTAGTGACGAATGGCTTATTTGCTGCCCGCCCAGCAAACATATTGCTACTGGCGACAGCGGATGGCGTGAAAACTTATAAGAAATAAGTTGTAGCGTAGCAAACTCCAACAATCACAGAAAGGGTTGGGGTTCTAAGACAAATTATCTTGGTACTTTGAAGCATTTATTCTCGGCTTGGTATGACGTACTCAATGATTCTGTCTTTTCAGTACCCAGATAGTATATGCTCACAAACTCTAAACCTGCATTCCACCAAGTACCCCACTCATATATGGTGCCAGATGAATGGGCTCGAGTGCCTGCGTTTGTGGAAAAAGGGTTACCGTACTTTGCCTTGAATTCTGAAATGAGTAAAGTAACCTGTTTTAAATTTGCATTGAAACCCTGCTGCACAGCAACAAGTTTTCCCTCGCAGAAGTTGAAGGATAGGTAACTACCGTCAGGTGCACTCGCTATTACTGTATTATCATCAATTGTGTTGAGTTTGTATAACTTTTCTGCGGCGGTTAGTGTTGCTTGTTTAGTCATATTGGTAGTGAAGCCTTCAACGTCGAATGCGTTGCAAGTTAAGCAGACTAGGCAAGCCGAAAGAGCTAAGGCGGTTCGACGCATGATATCTCCAAGGATAAATGTAAACTAGACACAAAATTAAAATTTAATCCTTCGGCGGCACATACCCACTCGCGGTATCCGCACCATCCCCAAAAAAGTATTTCTCGGTTTGCTCGCTCAAATATTTACGTGCGGCGGGGTCGGCCAAACTTAAGCGGTTTTCGTTCACCAGCATGGTTTGCTGCTTAAGCCATGCCGCCCAGGCTTCTTTGCTCACATTCAGGTAGATTTTTTTGCCAAGCTCGCCGGGGTAAGGTGGAAAGTCCATACCGTCTAACTCTTTGCCTAATTTAATACAGTTAACAGTGCGTGCCATAAGGTTACTCGTTTGTGCTAAAAACAGTATGATAGCGCATGTTAAAATTTGCGTGATTAATTAATTGCAAAGGTCTAGTTAAACTAGAAAAAATCATGGAAAGCCCATTTAAAGGTAAAACGGGGTTGCGCCGTTTGATTAACGCGTTTGGCTATTCGGCAGAGGGCTTTAAAGCCGCATTCCAGCATGAAGATGCGTTTCGGCAAGAGGTATTTTTGGCGTGTGTGTTGATTCCGCTGGGGCTTTATTTGGGCAAAACTAATATCGAGAAGGTCATGCTGGCAGGCGCTGTTTTATTAGTGATGATAGTCGAACTGCTCAATTCATCCATCGAAGCATCGGTAGATCATACTTCTATCGAAAGGCATCCACTGGCCAAACGCGCTAAAGATATCGGCAGCGCAGCGGTATTTTTGGCTTTGAGCAATTTTTTTCTCGTTTGGGGTTTGATACTTTTAAGCTAAATTACTTCTTTTTAGCTCGGGGATGCGCTGCGTCATAAGTTTTACTTAAGTGTTGAAAGTCCAAATGCGTGTAAACCTGCGTGGTGCTAATGTTGGCGTGGCCTAGCATTTCTTGCACGGCGCGCAAATCACCGCTACTTTGCAACACATGCGTGGCAAAGCTGTGACGTAGCATGTGCGGGTGCACTGATGAATTAATGCCTTGCTTAATCGACCATTCTTTTAGGCGATATTGAATGTTTCTAGCCGATATTCTCCTGCCCTGCAGCCCAATAAACACAGCCTTCTCAGCAGGGTTTTTAATTAGCAAATCACCGCGAATTTTTAACCATTTTTGAATTGCCTCCATGGCATGGCTACCCATCGGCACTATGCGCGTTTTGTTGCCTTTGCCTGTAACTTGCACTGTGCCTTCAGAGAAATCCAGCGCGTCAATATTCAGGTTCACCACTTCACTTAAGCGCAATCCAGATGAATAAAACAACTCTAAAATTGCATGGTCGCGAATGCCTAAAATGTCGTCATCACCAATATCTACTAGTTTCATAGCTTGTTCGATAGAAAGCGCTTGTGGCAAAGTTTTGGGCGATTTTGGCGCACGCAAGCCAATGACGGGGTTATTGCTAAAGCCTTTTCGATTGACTAAAAAATCAAAAAATCCGCGCCAGCTAGAAAGCATGCGGGCGATGCTTTTGCCGCCTAAACCTTTGCTGTGCAGGTTGGCGATAAAGCGACGTATATGGTTGGTTTGTAGCTCGTTTAGTGCAGTAGGCCCTACAATTTCATTGGCTAATTTGATGAGTTGCGTAATATCTCTAGCGTAATTCTCACGGGTGAGCGGACTTAAGCCGCGCTCAAAATTTAAAAATTCCAAATATTCTTTTAAAAATTCCACATTTTTAACTTAAATCTAAATGCCGTGATAAAGCGGCGCTTAAAAGTTCGCCAATTTTTGTGAGGAAGTCTGTACCCATTTCAGCAAAAAAGCGGTTTTCATCGTCGCTAGCAAGCGCTAAAAAGCCAATGGTTTGCTGATGGCGTAAGGGAATCAGCGCGATTGAGGCTGGCGAATCGATAAACCAATCTTCGGCCACAATGTCAGGCGGCTTGCCACAATAAGGCTGAAGCTGAGCGGCAATCCACGTTTTAGCTTCTTCGGTAACCATACTAAACACTAAGTTAATACTGTTTACTGAATCGAGCGGATTTGCCCAAACGCGCAAACAAGAGTCACTTAAATCAAAATGTTCTGGCAAGAGATCGCTTATTAATTGCTCGATTTCATCAAAACTCTTGGCTTTGTGCAGTTCCACATTCAGCGCGTGAATTTTATTGGCGATGGCGTCATTATCTTTGGCATTGAGTACAAGCTCGGCAAACATGGTCTCCAGCGCGTTAATTTTGTCGCGTTGCGCCAGCTGTTGACGCTCTGCCAATGAAATTGTGCCGCCGCCATGTGGACTGGGCAGATGAATTTCCGCCAGTAAATTGGCGTTTTGCTCAAAAAATTCAGGGTGATTTTTTAAGTAATTTTTAATGTCATCTTCTTGCATTATTGTCCCTTATTAGATTTCTAGTATTTCTAAACTTCTATTTTGCCTTCAAATACAATTTCTGCAGAGCCTGTCATCATCACAGGTTTACCTTCACTGGCCCATTCAATATTAAGTTTACCACCACGCGTGTGAACCAGCACGGGCGATTGTAACAGCCCAAGCGCAATGCCGCTGACAGCCGCAGCGCAAGCGCCAGTGCCGCAAGAGAGCGTTTCGCCGCTACCACGTTCATATACGCGCAATTTAATTTCGTGCGGATTCACAATTTGCATAAAACCAGCATTGACGCGCTGTGGAAAACTTGCGTGCGCTTCGATCTGCGGGCCAAGCTCCGCCACATTGGCGTTATCTACGTCGTCCACCAAAGTCACCGCGTGCGGATTGCCCATCGAAACCACTGCCACGGAGACCGCATGGCTATTGACTTGCAGGGCGTATGTTTTTTGGCGATTTTCTGCAACAAAGGGGACTTTTGCAGGCTCAAATATTGGCGCACCCATATTCACTGTGACTTGGTTGTCATCTCGAAGCGTAAGCGTAATAAGGCCGCTGGCGGTTTCAACGGTAATTTCGCTTTTTTGTGTCAAGCCTTTTTCTAACACAAAGCGTACAAAACAACGCGCACCGTTGCCGCATTGTTCCACTTCACCGCCATCGGCGTTGAAGATGCGATAACGAAAATCGACTTTTGGGGTAGAGGTTTTTTCTACGATTAAAAGTTGGTCGCAACCCACGCCAAAATGGCGATTGGCGATTTTTTTAATCTGCGTAGGTGTGAGCGAAACAGGTGCAGAAAAGCCATCAACCACGACGAAATCGTTGCCTGCGCCCTGCATTTTAGTGAAATTAAGTAACATAAATGTTCAAATTTGAATTTACGCTATTCTAGCAAATTTGCGCCAACTATTTGATTTAAAGTGTACAATGCGCGACTCGAAGTGATTTTCAATATTCCTTTAGCCTTTAGTGAATATTGTTTTACTTTTTTTATATTTTTTTAGGTTTTAATTTTATTTCCAAGGCGCACAATGAACCAATATCTTTTTACTTCAGAATCTGTTTCTGAAGGCCATCCAGACAAACTCGCAGACCAAGTATCCGATAGCATTTTAGATGCTATTTTAGAGCAAGACCCAACTGCACGCGTAGCCGCAGAAACCCTTGCCAATACTGGTTTGGTGGTGCTTGCTGGTGAAATTACCACCACCGCTAATGTGGATTATATTAAAGTCGCACGCGATGCGATTAAACGCATCGGCTACGACAATACCGAATACGGCATTGATTACAAAGGCTGCGCGGTATTAGTGGCTTACGATAAGCAGTCACCCGATATAAAGCAAGGTGTTGATGGCGCACATGACGACCCACTAGACCAGGGTGCAGGCGACCAGGGCTTGATGTTTGGTTACGCGGTGAATGAAACGCCGCAATTGATGCCATTGCCGATTTGGCTAAGCCATCGTTTGATGGAGCGGCAGGCTCAACTTAGAAAAGATGGTCGTTTGCCATGGTTGCGGCCGGATGCCAAAAGCCAAGTGACGATAGAATATATTGATGGTAAACCGCACAAGATTGACACGGTGTTGGTTTCTACGCAACATGCGCCAGAGATGACGCTAGAAGCTATTCGCGAAGCGGTGATTGAAGAAATTATTAAACCAATGTTGCCAAAAGAGTTGATTAAAGGCGAGATTAAGTATTTGGTGAATCCGACTGGACGCTTTGTTGTAGGCGGCCCACAAGGTGATTGCGGTTTAACCGGCCGTAAAATTATTGTCGACACCTACGGCGGCGCAGCCCCACATGGCGGCGGCGCGTTTTCGGGCAAAGACCCTTCAAAAGTAGACCGAAGTGCTGCTTATGCAGGCCGTTATGTGGCCAAAAACATTGTAGCAGCTGGCTTGGCGGATAAATGCTTGGTGCAAATCAGCTATGCCATTGGCGTGGCGCGCCCGACTTCTATCATGGTAGAAACTTATGGTACTGGTAAGGTCTCCGACAAAGTGTTGACGCAATTGGTGGCTGAGCATTTTGATTTACGCCCAAAAGGTATTGTTAAAATGCTCGATTTATTGCGCCCGATTTACACCAAAACGGCTGCTTACGGCCATTTTGGTCGCGATGAACCTGAGTTCACTTGGGAAGCTACTGACAAGGTAGCAATGTTGAGAGCTGCTGCTGGCTTGTAAAACTTTAATAAAATCATGGCGTTGTTAGAGGTTTAATTTTGACAATTGCCATAAATTCATTATAATTCTGCTTTTAGTAATACATAACCGAGGAACGTTGCAAAGCCTGCTCAAGGCTCTAGGCTCGGTTAGGGAGATGGTAAACATCTCTCAAACGGCGTTCACCTAACCGTGCCAGACACGGGATGCAGGTGGACAATGTGCCAATCAATTCATCCCTTCTGGTCACATAGATTTCATTTTTAAGGAATAATTGTGACTGATTTTAAAGATTATGTTGTTGCTGACATTAGCCTAGCGGCTTTTGGCCGCAAAGAAATTGCTATTGCCGAAACAGAAATGCCTGGTTTAATGGCGATTCGTGAAGAATTCGCATTAGTACAACCTCTCAAAGGCGCGCGTATCACTGGCTCGCTGCACATGACCATTCAAACCGCAGTGTTGATAGAAACGCTGAAAGATTTGGGTGCAGACGTGCGTTGGGCATCGTGCAATATTTACTCCACACAAGACCACGCTGCGGCGGCGATTGCCGCTGGCGGCACGCCAGTATTCGCGATTAAAGGCGAAACACTGACGGAATATTGGGATTATACGCACCGAATTTTTGAGTGGATGGGTGGCGGCTACACAAATATGATTTTAGATGATGGTGGCGATGCGACTTTGTTATTGCACCTTGGCACGCGTGCTGAAAAAGATTTATCGGTGATTGCAAATCCAGGCTCTGAAGAAGAAGTTTGTTTATTTGATGCTATTAAAGCCAAATTAAAAGTCGATCCAACTTGGTATTCAACACGTTTAGCTAAAATTATTGGTGTAACTGAAGAAACCACCACTGGCGTGCATCGCTTGTATCAAATGCATAAAGAAGGCAAATTGGCTTTTCCAGCCATCAACGTCAATGATTCAGTTACGAAATCAAAATTTGATAATTTATATGGCTGTCGCGAATCATTAGTGGATGCGATTAAACGCGCAACCGATGTGATGATTGCCGGTAAAGTGGCTGTGGTTGCTGGTTATGGTGATGTAGGTAAAGGTTCTGCACAGGCTTTGCGTGCGCTCTCTGCGCAAGTTTGGGTAACAGAAGTTGACCCAATCTGTGCATTACAAGCGGCGATGGAAGGCTATCGTGTGGTGACGATGGATTATGCTTGTGAACATGCGGATATTTTTGTGACGGCGACTGGTAATTACCACGTAATAACGCATGACCACATGGCTAAAATGAAAGACCAAGCCATTGTGTGTAACATCGGCCATTTTGATAATGAAATTGATGTGGCTTCGCTTGAAAAATACGAATGGGATGAGATTAAGCCGCAAGTGGACCATGTGATTTTCCCCGATGGTAAGAAAATCATTCTGCTGGCCAAAGGGCGTTTAGTAAATTTAGGTTGTGGCACTGGGCATCCAAGCTACGTGATGAGTTCTAGCTTTGCCAATCAAACCATTGCGCAAATTGAGTTATTTACACAACAAACCAATTATCCAGTCGGCGTGTATACTTTGCCTAAACATTTGGATGAAAAAGTAGCGGTGTTGCAATTGAGAAAACTTAATGCAAAACTCACTATCTTAACAGATCAACAGGCTGCGTACATTGGCGTTTCTAAGCAAGGGCCATATAAGCCGGACACCTATCGTTATTGAGACCTTTTAAAGGAGCAAATACATGAAATTACTCGCAGCTTGGTTGTTAAACGCGCTAGCTTTGTTGGGCGTGGCCTATTTGGTGCCCGATATTCATGTATCTAGCTTGTTAATTGCATTAGTGGCTGCGGTGGTGATTGGGTTGGCAAATATGCTGATTAAACCGATTTTGGTGATATTAACTTTGCCAGTCACCATACTTACTTTAGGGCTGTTCATTTTCGTGATAAATGGCGTGCTGTTTTGGGGCGTCGGGCATTTTCTGCAAGGCTTTGAAGTGCATACACTAAAAGCGGGCATTATTGGTGCGTTTGCTTATAGTGTGATCTCGTGGATTTTAAGTGCAATTGTGATAGATAAAGATAAATAATTAAAGTGAAAAATATACCTTTAAGCTTTGAGTTTTTTCCGCCAAAAACGGCAGATGGCATCGCCAATCTGCGCGAAACGCGGGTGCAGCTTGCCAAATTTAAACCTGAGTTTTTCTCGGTAACCTTTGGTGCAGGCGGCTCTACGACTGATCGCACCAAAGAAACCGTGTTTGAGATTCAGGCTGAAGGGTATCATGCCACGCCACATATTTCATGTATTTCATCTAGTAAAGATGAGATTCGTAAATTATTAACTGCCTATAAAAATAAAGGCATTAAGCGTTTAGTGACTTTACGCGGCGATGTGCCTTCTGGCGAAGTGAGTGTAGGTGACTTCAAATATGCAGCCGAGCTGGTGAAATTTATACGCAAAGAAACCGATGATTGGTTTCATATAGAGGTTGCTGCGTATCCTGAGTTTCACCCAGAAGCACTATCTGCCGCTAAAGATTTGGCCAACTTTAAACGTAAGGTGGATGCAGGCGCTAATTCCGCCATTACACAATACTTTTTTAATGCGGATGCTTATTTTAGGTTTGTGGAAAGCTGCCAAAAGGAGGGCATTAGCGTGCCGATTGTGCCAGGCGTAATGCCAATTTACAACTACACGCAATTGGCGCGTTTTTCTGATATTTGTGGCGCAGAGATTCCACGGTGGTTGCGCTTGCGCTTAGAGGCATATGCTGACGATATGCCCTCGCTGCGCGCGCTGGGTGTGGATGTAGTGAGTGAGCTTTGTGAGCGCTTATTAGCTTGGGGCGTGCCAAGTTTGCATTTTTATACCTTAAATCAAGCAGGTACTATTTCCAATATTATTAATAATATTGGCTTAGAAAACGCTAACAAAAAACTAATGTAGCGTGAGGCCGCGCGGGTTAAATAGCGCGTCTTCCACAAACAAGTAATCTTTCTCGCGGCCCTCGTTCCACAAGGCAATCATGGTAATCCAGCGCATTTCTTCAATGTTAATGTGTTCTTGTTTTAGCGCCACGGCGCGGTCGATAATTAAATCACGCTCTACGTCGTTAATCACGTTTGCTTGTTGTAAAAATAGTATAAAACTAAGGCTCTCGGTGCTTATTTTTTTATTCTCGGCAACAGTAAATATGCGCATACCACTGTGTTTGTGTGTGTAGACCGCAGGCGGTTCGGTAAGCATTGATTTCATTTCATGAAACCAATCAACCGCACCAACAATATCCGATTGCTCAAAGCCAGCTGCAGAGAGCTCTTGTGTCATGATATCGTTATCTGGCAAGGTATGATGGGCAATATAATTTTCAAACATGAACACTAAAACTTCAAACATAACAGCTCTCCCGTTTTTAAATTATATTTTACTAGGCTTTTCAAACTAGACGTTGATATTTTCCGCCTGCTAAAGAAGTGATTTTGCCTTCCAACTCCAGCAACATAAGCATGGATGAAAGCGCCTCTGTAGTCAACCCAGAAAGCGCGCGTAAAGATTCAAAGTTTACTGCATCAAATCCCATGCAAGCTAATACTGTATTGGGTTCTAAAGGTTTGATGCCATCAGAGTTCAAATTATCCGTTAGCCCAGATGGGCTAACGCTTGGCAGACTATTTTTTATTTCATCCAAAATATCTTGCACGTTTTCGACTAATTTTGCACCTTGCTTAATCAATTGGTGGCAACCTTTAGTTACGGGTGAGTGGATTGAACCAGGAATTGCAAACACTTCGCGTCCTTGCTCGGCACTTAAGCGCGCAGTAATGAGAGAGCCGCTATCAATATTCGCCTCTACCACCAAGCAGCCTAAACTCAGACCACTAATGAGCCGATTTCTACGTGGAAAATTTTGTGCCTTAGACGGCGTGCCGAGTGGGAATTCTGAAATAATTAAGCCGCGTTCGGCGATTTTATGCGCTAAATCGCGATGCTTAGCTGGGTAGACAATATCCAAGCCAGTGCCTACTACGGCAATGGTCGCGCCATTGGCTTTAAGCGCGCCTCGATGCGATGCACCATCAATACCAAGCGCCATGCCGCTGACTACACATAAGCCCTGATTACACAAACTCTCGGCGAAATTTTCTGCATTTTTTTCGCCCTGCGGAGTGGCGCTGCGGCTACCTACCATGGCGATGGTGGGGTGATTGAGCCATTGTAAATTACCAATGGCATACAGGACTGCGGGCGGGTTACTAATTTCTAGTAGTTTTTTTGGGTAATTGCTATCGGCGAATGTGACGAGGTGCGCGTTGTCTTTTTGCAGCCAATCTAGCGTGGGTTTTATTGCTTCAGAATTAACGCCTTTTTGGATTTTTTGCGCAATGTCGTCATCAACAAATTCGCGCAACTGACTAATGTTTGCGTTAAAAATGCCCTCAGGTGAGCCAAATTTTGCAAGCAATTGGCAAAGGGCAGCGTTGCCTAAGCCAGGTAGTTCATTAAGCGCAATCCATTGTGAGATTTCGTGATGTTGTTTATCGTCAATAGACGGCATTATTAAGGCGTTTGAACTGAATCGAGCGTATAAACTGCATCGGTTGTGCTCATAATCAAGCCGTAAGAAACTCTATCAAAAGTTCTAAAAATCATTAGTAAGCCAACGCGCTCATCAGGTAATTTAACTTCGCCTGGCTCTAACGCCACTTGTGTTTGTACGGGCTCTTTTGCCAAGTTAACAATTTTTTTGCCGTCCGGGCCTGTTTTAACATCAAAATTTAGTTCTTTTAAATTTTTATCTTGAGCAACCACTTTATCAGAAGTCGCGGCTTTATATTCTGGGTCTTTAATCACACGACCGTAACGGCTAATGGACAGCACATGGCCTTCTTCTAAGCCATCTCTTTTACCACGATTGATGGAAACTACAGTATTTGGTCCGCCCTCAGCCACACCGCCATAAATGCGCATAATGCGACCATTAATTTGCGTATCAGGCGCATGCGGCACAAAGCTACTTTTAAATTCATCGGGTGAAACCACTAAGCGATCTTTAGTAAAAATCTCTTCCTTAGCGCGCACAATGTCGCCAGTTGCAGGTGCGCCATAGCGCGAAATATTCACGTCACCCAAATAAATTGCCTCAGTGCCAAGCAACTCTTTAGTGTCTGGGTCTGTCAATTGCTCGCCAGGGCGATAAATATTCCAATGTGGGCCATTACCTTCTTTGACATTGTCAATATAGACGCGGCTACCGGGGCTTAAAACCACACGATTATCCGGCCCAGCAATAATGCGTGGCGCGTTGTCGAGTTTGCCATTTTCAATAAGTAATGGTTGGCTTAAAAATGGCTCAATCACATTCGGTGCAATGGTATAAATGGCTTCTTTTTCAAGTGGCTCTTCACGAATACCAGGTTCAAGCGTAACAGTTTCTTGTAACAATCTAAATTGCGGATCCCCGTTACTGGTGTCTAGCACAATCACATCACCGGGGTAAATCCAGTGTGGATTTTTAATTTCTGCACGGTTCATTTTCCAAACTTTTGGCCATTGCCATGGGTCTTTCAGAAACTTACCGGAAATGCCCCAAAGCGTGTCGCCTTTAACTACCACGTAACGATCAGGGTGATTATTTTGCAGCTGAATTTCATCTGCATATGCGTTGAAGCTTAAGCAAGCAAGTGCGACCAGCGTTATAATATGTTTATTCATGCGTTGACCTCGGTCAAAATAAGCGGAAATTATCCGTGAAACAGCATTAAATTTATCACGTAATTCATTCAACAATCAAGCTTTTTTGCTAAAAAACACTGACTTTATGGCAACTTTAACAATACTTAATTATCCAGACCCACGTTTGCACACGCTGGCAAAGCCGGTGCAAGCTGTTAATGCGGCAATTCAGCGTTTGGTGGACGACATGGCAGAAACCATGTATGCCGCGCCAGGCATAGGTTTGGCGGCTACGCAGGTAAATCAGCACATTCAACTCATTGTGATTGATACCTCAAAAGAACAAAATAATTTGCTGGTGTTGATTAACCCAAAAATTGTTGTAAAAAGTGGACGACAAGAATATGAAGAAGGTTGTTTATCAGTACCAGGTATATATGAAATGGTTACGCGAGCTGAAAAAATTACGGTTGAAGCACTTGATAAGCAAGGCAAAAAGTTCAAATTAGACGCCGAAGGTTTGCTGGCTGTGTGTATTCAGCATGAAATGGATCATTTGCTGGGCAAGGTATTCGTGGAATACTTATCACCTCTCAAGCGCAATCGCATCAAAAATAAAATGCTCAAATTAAGTCGTGAGAAAGTAAAACCTTGAAGATTATTTTCGCGGGTACGCCAGAGTTTGCGGTTCCAGCTTTGGCAGCGCTAATTCAGGCTGGGCATGAGATCACCATGGTGCTCACGCAGCCAGATCGCCCCGCAGGGCGCGGCATGCAGCTTAAAGCCAGCCCTATCAAAGTGTTAGCTTCGCAGCACAATCTCAATGTTTTTCAGCCAGAGAGCTTGAAACCTGCAGAGGTTCAAATGCAAATTGCCGCAACCCAAGCAGACGTGATGATAGTCGCGGCTTACGGTTTGATCATTCCAACGCCTGTTTTGAATATATTCACAAAAGGCTGCTACAACATTCACGCATCACTTCTTCCCCGCTGGCGCGGTGCCGCGCCTATTCACCGTGCGTTATTGGCGGGCGATGCTGAAACTGGCGTGACGATTATGGAAGTAGTGCCTGCGCTGGACGCTGGTGCGATGGTGAGCAAAGGCGCTTTGCCGATTATGGAAAGTGATACCACACAAACTTTGCACGATAAACTTAGTAAAATTGGCGCAGATTTAATGGTAAAAGCCATGAGCAGCTTGGTTGCAAATGGCGTATTACCTAGTGTTCAGCAAGATGAAAGCTTAGTGACATATGCGCATAAGCTTGAAAAGTCGGAATCTGCCATTGATTGGCGCAAAAGTGCTGTTGAGATTTCGCGCCAAGTACGCGCTTTCAATCCATTCCCTGTAGCAACCGCTCAATTTAGAGGTGAAACCTGTCGCATTTGGTTTGCAAAGGCGCAAAAAGGTAAGGCTAAAGTGGGAGAAATAGCCGGTCTGGAAGGCTCTATTTTATTGGGCTGTGGCGATGGCGTTTTACAAGTGACTGAGTTACAAATGCCTAGTGGGAAACGCCAAACTGCACAACAATTTGTGCAAGGACAGCATGTGAAACTAGGTGAATTTTTTAGCTAAATATTCACTTAAATACTTTAGTTAATGCGTATTCGAGTAAAATTCAAGCAACTTGAATTTGAAAGTTTTCTTTGTATATTTCCCAACAAATCGCAGCAATTGCCGTATCTAATGTGTTATCTGGCCGCAACCTTACATTGGCGTTGTCAGATGCGCTTAAAAGTTACTCTGTGGCAACGCCTCAACAGCGCGGCGCAGCGGCGGA
>JANYGD010000147.1 GCA_025359405.1 Methylotenera sp.
CTAGATGCAGTGATTGAAACCATGCGCCAAACGGGAATAGATATGCAATCAAAATACAAAGAAACCGCACTAGGTGGACTGGCAATTAACGTGGTAGCCTGTTAACTGTATGTTCTGTAAAGGAATATAATGCGGTACCCGCACCTTTTTATGCCAATCACGCTGGGTAAACTGCTGTTGCCCAACCGCATTTACAGCACCGCGCATGCCGAAGTGTATGCCGAGGTTGGTGGCATGCCTGGCGAGCGCTACATAAAATACTACGAAGAAAAAGCCAAAGGTGGGCTGGGAATGGCGATTTGTGGCGGCTCTAGCCCAGTTTCTTTAGATGTGCCACAAGGCGCTTGGAAGCCAGTCAACCTCACCACCGATTTAGTCATTGAACCACTGGCCAAGCTGGCCGAAGCCATGCATAGACATGGCAGCAAAATTATGATTCAAGCCACGCACATGGGTCGACGCTCAGTATTTGCGAGTGACCCATGGCCACATCTGGTTTCGCCCAGTGGCGTGCGAGAACCCGTGCATAGAGGCAATGCCAAGGCAATTGAGATTGAAGAAATTAACCGGATTATTCGTGATTTCGCCGCTGCCGCCAAGCGCGTACAAGCAGCGGGGCTTGATGGCATCGAAATCTCGGCTGCACATCAGCATTTAATAGATCAGTTTTGGAGCCCACGTACCAATCAACGCAACGACGAATATGGTGGTAGTTTAGAAAACCGCATGCGCTTTGGCTTGCAAGTACTAAACACCGTGCGTGATGCAGTTGGTGCTAATTTTTGTATAGGTTTGCGCATGTGTGCCGATGAATTTCATGACGATGGCTTGGATCACGAAACATTGAAAGAAATCGCGCAAGCTATGTCAGAAAGTGGCTTGATTGATTTCATCAGTGTAATTGGCTCCGGCGCTGATACGCACAACAAAGTGGCCAACTGCATGCCGCCCATGGCCTTGCCTCCAGAGCCATTTGTGCATCTAGCTGCAGGCATTAAATCGGTTTCAACCGTACCCATTTTGCATGCTCAAGGCATACGCGATGTAACACAAGCCGAGCGCATTATCGCCAATGGTTTAGTCGATATGGTAGGTATGACCCGCGCCCACATTGCTGATCCGTACATGATCATGAAAATTCGCAACGGGCAAGAAGACCAAATCAAACAATGTGTTGGCGCGAATCACTGTATCGACCGCCAATACTCAGGTCAAGATGTGCTGTGCGTGCAAAACGCGGCCACTTCACGTGAAGCGACTATGCCGCACATTATTACAAAAAGCAAAGGTACGAAACGCCGCGTCGTTATTGTAGGCGCGGGTCCTGCAGGCTTAGAAGCGGCACGGGTCGCAGCTGAACGCGGTCATGAAGTTATACTATTTGAAAAAAACACAAGCGTAGGTGGCCAAGTAAACTTAGCTGCAAAAGCGCCGCAACGCGAGCAAATGGCAGGCATTATTCGCTGGTTTGATATGGAAACCAAACGCTTAAAAATTGACAGACGACTTGGAGGAGCCGCAGATGCAGCCATGATTTTGGCTGAAAAGCCAAGTATTGTCGTACTCGCGACTGGAGGCAGCAGCCATACTAGCCAAGTACCCGCTTGGGGCGTGGCAGAAGGCTTAGCGGTGAGTTCTTGGGATGTGTTATCTGAAAAAGTAGCGCCCAAAAAGAATGTATTGGTTTACGACACCATCGGCACACACGCAGGCTTCGGCACGGCTGATTTCATCGCCAGCCGTGGTAGCACTGTAGAAATTGTCACGCCCGACGCCAAAGTAGCGGACGACGTTGGTGGCACCACTTTCCCTATCTTTTATCGCCGACTTTACGCACAAGGCATGATTGCCACACCCAATTATTATTTAGAACGCGTCTATGCCGAAGGTGATAAAAAAATTGCCGTGCTACGCAATGAATACACCGAGATATTGGAAGAGCGTGAAGTAGATCAAGTGGTGATTGAAAATGGTTCGCTGCCTAATACTGAGTTGTATTGGGCGTTAAAAGAACGTTCTAAAAATCGCGGTCAAACTGACATAGAAACCTTATTTTCTGCCAAACCACAGCCAGCTTTGTCGCAAACACTTACCACTGGCGAGTTTTTGCTATTCCGCATTGGCGATTGCGTTTCGATGCACAATATTCATGGTGCGATTTACGATGCTTTGCGCCTGTGTAAAGATTTTTAAAGGCTAATTTAGCCGTGCTCAATCATTTCATCACCGCGCTATTTTGGCTTGCCGCTTTAACGCTACTTTTTGGCTTATGGAGACGAAGCCAGTTGTGGCGCACAGGCAAGGCTGCTGTTTGGTCTTGGGCGCAATTACTGACGATTCCAAAACGCTATTTTGTCGATTTGCATCATGTGGTGGCGCGTGAACCTTACATTGCGCACACACACGTGGCAACGGCTGGTGGCGCGGTAGCCGCGATTTTTCTGGTGGCGCTTAATTACGGTTTAATGCACTATTCTATCGTGCTTAATTGGGCGATTGTTGTTGCAACTTGCATCATGTTTATTGGTGCTTTTTTTATGTGGCTGCGCAGACGCAAAGTGCCCCTTCGCCTATCGCGCGGCGCATGGAACCGTCTGCCCTACTCGCTGCTGGTGTTTGCGCTGGGCTTATTTTTAGTCTCTTTACCAGTCACAAGTTTATCCAACGGCATTGCAATATTAGCGATATTGTTACTATTACTAGGCTCGGCCGAATTGGCGCTGGGTATAGGTTTGGGCGGACCGATGAAACACGCGGTCGCTGGTTTGCTGCATCTCGCATTTCACCCGCGCCAAGAACGTTTTAGTAGCAAACTATCTACAGGTTTAAAATCTTTAAATCTTGAAAATAAAGAATACGGTATTAACAAACCTTCAGATTTTCAGTGGAATCAATTATTAGGTTTTGATGCCTGCGTGCAATGCGGCAAGTGTGAGACCGCTTGCCCCGCCTTTGCCGCAGGGCAACCGCTTAACCCGAAAAAACTGATTCAAGATTTAGTTGTCGGCTTAAGCAGCGGTACAGACGCCAATTTCACAGGCAGCCCATACCCCAATATACCAATCGGCAAGCATGCTGGTTCGCCAAACCAAACGATTGTGCCTTCATTAATTGAGGCACAAACTTTGTGGTCATGCACCACTTGCCGCGCTTGCGTACAAGAATGTCCGATGCTAATCGAACATGTAGACGCGATTGTTGGCATGCGTCGTAACCTCACACTCACGCAAGGTGGCGTGCCAGGAACTGCACAACAAACACTAGAAAACTTGCGCCAAACAGCCACTGTAGGCGGCCTTGACCGCAACGCGCGTTATTACTGGGCAATTGACTTAGACGTTAAAACCATTCAACCAAACACGCCTGTAGATGCGTTGCTGGTGGCAGGCGAAGGTGCATTTGACATGCGCTATCAGCGCACGTTGCGGGCTTTGATAAAGTTGCTCAAAGCTGCCAATGTAGATTTTGCAGTGATGGGCGCGCTGGAAAGTGACACGGGCGACACTGCGCGGCGCTTGGGTGATGAAGCCACGTTCCAAATGCTCGCCAAGCGTAATATCGCGACTTTTAACACTTTACAATTCAAGCGCATTGTGACGGCAGACCCGCACGTTTTACATAGCCTCAAAAACGAATACCCAGCTTTTGGCGGCCATTATGAAGTGTTACATCACACCACTTTATTGGCGCAATTATCGGCAAACGGCCAATTAAAATTAGGAAAATCTGACGAAACACGCAAGTTGACTTATCACGACCCCTGCTACTTAGCGCGCTACAATAATGAAACCGAATCACCGCGCGCTTTGCTGCGAAGTGTTGGCATTTCAATCCATGAAATGGAGCGTTCTGGCTTGCGTGGACGCTGTTGCGGAGGTGGAGGTGGAGCGCCGCTAACTGATATTCCTGGAAAGCAACGCATTCCTGATATTCGCATCGCCGATGCGAGCACTATTGGTGCAGAAGTTGTTGCCGTCGGCTGCCCGCAATGCACAGCCATGTTGGAAGGTGTTGTCGAACGGCCTGAAGTGCTGGATATTGCTGAATTACTGGCAGCGAGTTTGGAAAACGTATGATGCGAATTAATCCACGTCGCTCAGCTAAAATCAGCGCAGCAGGACTTAAACGCATTGTTTTAACTGCGCCAGCCAATGTTGAAACGCCACACCCACACAAACCACTCCTAACCAAGAAAAATTCTAAAGCGCATGTATTAGTTATCGCGCATAGTGAACGCGGCACGCTAAATGACCATGCGAGGCAAACCATTGCCGCAGCTGCGATTCTAGCGGATGCTGAGACTAAAGTACTCGCGCTAATATTAGGTGAATTAACTGAGGACTTGACCAGCGCTGGTGCAGACGAAATTATAGTGCTGCCTGAATTAGATTTTGAGCGCTTTCAGCCAAAATTAGAATTAGCGAGCATTTCAGCTGTAATAGAATCCGTTCAACCAATGCACATTTTTATGCCAGATAACGCAATTGGTGATGGCGATTTAGGAAGAAGATTAATTGCTAGCCAGCGAACAAAAACGGCCGCCACTCAAGTGGTCGAATTTGATGCCAACCACGTTGCCAACTTTCAAGCAGGCGGTACTTTATTGGCGCAAAGCGCTTTGCCAGAAATTATTCTGTTAGCACCCAATTGCGTTGACGCGCACTTACCTTTTGCAACATCTGCTGAGCGCAGTGACTCGACTGTTACAAATCAAACCAGCGCAAATCAAACAGAAACAAGTAATTATCAAGATTTAGGCCTGCAAACCATTGCGGCAACCGAAATTGCGCTGGAAGAAGCTGATTTCATTGTTTCTGCTGGTAATGGTGTGCAAAATGTCGCAACTTTTGAGTCGCTGGCACATGCTCTGGAAGCCAGCATTGGCGCTAGTCGCGTGGCTGTAGACGATGGAAAATTTGCGCGCGATAAACAAATAGGCGCAAGTGGCAAAACAGTTAGCGCCAGCGCTTATTTGGCCATTGGCATCTCAGGCGCAGTACAGCATTTGCAAGGCATTAAAGATTGCCGCCATGTGATTGCCATTAACACGGACGCTAGCGCGCCGATGGTGAAACGCGCGGATCTGACCGTGATTGGCGACGCTGAAGAAATTATGCAGACTTTAATCGCACTCATTGCAGTAGCGAAACTGACAAAACTAAAGGTGGCCGCATGATTATCAAGCGCATCGCAGTGCTCATTTCTGCTGGGCGGCACCCTACTAGCGGCCAACCACGCCATTGCCGCAACGATAGCTTAGCCTTGACCATGGCTGTTGATTTGGCGAATTCTCATTCTACCGAACTAGATGTGATACACGCTGGCAACCCAGAAAATCCAGCATTAGCAAATTATTTGGCGCTTGGCGCCGATGAGATTAAGGTGATTACAGCAGAGCCAATTATAGAAAACTTGGCTGCAAATTTAAAAGATGTGGATTTAATTTTAACTGGCAGCCGCGCTGAAAATGGCCAAGATAGTGGCTTGCTGCCATACCTACTTGCCGTAAAGCTCAATATTCCAATAGTCGCTAATGCACTGGAAATTAAGCAAATGGATGATAAATTAGAGGTTTTGCAATTTTTCCCCAAAGGTAAGCGCCGTCGCGTAGCGGTTAAATTACCCGCCATCATTGCAATTCATCCGCTGGCATTCGTTGAATTGCATTATGCGTATGCACGTGAGCAACAGGGCAAAATCGTTGTTCTAGATAGCCGAAGCACAGTAAACAATACAGTGGCTGAAAACAATTTGCAATGGCAAATTCAACCTAAAATGCGTAAACCGAATAAATTGAAAGCACCAGAAAATTTAACTGGGCATGGGCGTTTATTATCGGCAATTACAAGCGAAAACAAAGGTGGCACTGTCGTAAATGAGGGAAATTCTGTCGAAAAAGCACAAGTTATACTAAGCTATTTGCGCGAACATCAACTTATTAATTTTTGAAAAAACTAAAATAAAAAAACGTAAGGAAATGATATGAACATTTCATCAGTAATACACAATTTAATTAGCAATCGCCGCAAAGGCTATACACTAGAAGCACCGTTTTACCTGAGCCCTGAAATTAATGCGCTGGATATTGCCGCCATTTTTGGTCAGCACTGGATTTATGTCGCGGTAGAACCAGATATCGCCGAGCCTGGCGATTATATTAAGGTGGATATTGGCCACAACTCGGTGATTATCGTGCGTGACGACGATATGAATGTGAAGGCGTTTCATAACGTGTGTCGCCATCGCGGGTCACAGTTGTGCGATGACGCTAAGGGTAGCGTCGGCAACCTAGTTTGTCCTTATCACCAATGGACATATGATTTATCGGGCAAACTCATTTACAACGAGCACATGGGCGAGGATTTCGATAAAAGCGAGCACAACCTAAAACCCGTGCATGTGGGCAATGTGGCTGGGCTGATTTTTATTTGTTTGGCCGACGAACCGCCAGCTGATTTTGAAGATATGCGTAAAGCCATGGAACCTTACATTGCACCACATCGGATAACTGATTGCAAAGTGGTATGGCAAGAAGACATTATTGAAAATGGCAATTGGAAGCTGACGATGGAGAACAATCGTGAGTGCTATCACTGTGTAGCCAACCATCCTGAATTAACAATTTCGCTGTATGAG
>JANYGD010000158.1 GCA_025359405.1 Methylotenera sp.
AAACGCGACAAATTGGCGATAATTTATTGCTGCCGCAAGTTGCGCAAGTACGTAACCCGCGCTTGATGCAGGCGCTCAAACAATTATTGATTCAAACTAATGTTACCTTGCTTGAGCACACACAGCTTGAACCCTTGCAACGAACTGAAAAAATAGATGGCTGGAAAACCACTACTGGTGCGGTGCTTGAAGCGGATGCTTTTGTGGTGACTTCCGGTGCGTGGAGCTTTGAGCTACTCAAAGATACTGCCGCAAATCTCAACATTAAACCCATGCGCGGGCAGATTTTGCTGTATCAGGTGCCGCAAGATAGTTTAAAGCATATCGTGTATCAAAATGGTTTTTACCTAGTGCCTCGGCGCGATGGCCATTTGTTGGCAGGCAGCACACTGGAAGATGTGGGGTTTGACCCGCGTACGACAGAAGATGTGAAGCAGGCGCTTAAAACCAAGGCAGAAACCATTCTGCCAAGCTTAAAGTATGCGCCTATACTCAAGCACTGGAGCGGCCTGCGGCCTGGTACGCCAGATAACTTACCAACAATTGCAGCGCATCCAAGTATTAAAAATTTATACTTGAATACCGGGCATTTTAGGTATGGTTTAACCATGGCACCTGCCAGTGCGGCGCGTATTGCTAAGCTAGTTTGTGCCTAACGTTTAAATTAAGGGGCTGCGAAGCAGTCCCGCTTGAAGGAATATAAAGGAGACTTCCCCCTTAGCGGAGCAATTGCACCGCCGGCATCAAAGTGCCAAGATTGAGTTACCACACACAATCTAGATAACAAAGGAGAAGTCATGATGAATATTACAACAGTTGGCGTTGATCTAGCAAAAGAAGTCATTACCGTTTGCAGCATGGATACTCATGGTCATGTTATTAAAACGCGCGATCTGCGCGCTACTGAATTCAGTGCATGGCTGGTGCAGTTGCCAGCAGGCACCACACTGGGCATGGAAGCCTGTAGCAGTGCCCATCATTGGGCGCGCAAGATGCAAGCCATAGGCTTGGTGCCCAAACTCATGGCCGCTGAATTTGTACAGCCATTCCGTAAAAGCCGCAGCAGCAAGAACGATCACAACGACGCTGAAGCCATCGCTATTGCAGTCAAACAACCACAGATGCGCTTCGTCACCATCAAGACCGAAGCACAACAAGCCCGCCTAGCTTGGCACCGCTGTCGAGAAGGCTGGAAAGAAGAGCGCACCGCCTTGATCAATCGCACTCGCGGCTTGTTGCTGGAATTTGGTCACCCACTGGCGCGCAGCAGCAAAGCGTTTACCGTCGGACTGCAAATAGCACTGCATCATGATGCATTACCAACGCAATTTCGTACCTTGCTCACGCATGTGCAACAGCAATTACAACAACTTGACCAACAACTGGCGCAATGCGATCGCAGCATTGCACTATCGGCTAAGCAGAATGAATCTAGCCAACGCTTGCAAGCGCAACCGGGGATTGGTTCTATCAGCGCCGATGCACTCACTGCCACGGTGGGGAATGCACGTGATTTCAAGAATGGTCGGCAGTTCGCCGCATGGCTTGGTCTTACACCCAGACAATATAGCAGCGGTGGTAAAACCAAGCTCGGGCGCATCAGTCGACGTGGTGATGCCTACTTACGCACCTTGCTGGTACAAGGCGCTAAATCGACCTTGCAAAGCGCGCTCAAAAAAGCCCCTGATTTGCTCAGTCACATGCAGCAATGGATACTCAAGCTCTATGGCCGTGTGGGCTATCACAAGACGCTGGTCGCCATCGCCAACAAGCATGCACGGCAAGTATGGGCGATCCTGGCCAAGGGTGAAGCCTATGACCAGGATGCATGGAAACGCATAGTGAGTACGTAAAGGAACCCTGATCATTAAGCATAGAATAAAACATTGAGTTAAGTTCACTGCGACAAAGCGATAGTAAAACAGGTCAGACCGGCCTCCTGCGAACCTGGCTAACCCATTGGGTGCCAACTAGATTTAGCGTTGATTGATCGTCAAAGCTAAAGGCAAGCCCGTTGAACGATTGAGGGCAGGAGGAGCGGTTAATATCCTGGCTCGCGCCTACTTAGATTGGGCGCATAGAAGCCGATTATAGAAATGCAGTCTGTGCTTGTCATGGCTAATCGCGCTACGCAGTGGAATTTGTTAGGAAATGAAATGCGCTAAAAGCGTCTACAGGAAATCAATCCCGCGGGGTTGACAGGGAAGTCTTTATAGAGGGGTTAGGCATGCTGTAGTGGCTAATTAACAATCTTCGAGGCAAGCGCAGCAACATTGAAGTAATGCAAGGCCCAAACAAACACCAATTGCAATTTCAATTATCATTTCTTCTTCTCCACAATAATCGCACTATACGTCCGATGATGCAGCGATTGGTAACAATCATTGAAGCGAAGAACGGTATTGAGCACCAGAACTTATCTTGAAGGCTAGGTTCAATGCCAGACACTCGCAAAGCACAATAGAGTGTTGCAGTTGCAATTGCGCCAATAAGAACCGAACGTTTTTGTAAAGTAGTCGCATCATTCATCATTTGCCTAACGTGGTGCGAGTTATGCGACACCCCGAATAATTAAAGATATGCGTAGCATAGATTTAATTGTGAGTGGGCGCAAGCCGCGAAGCGGTGTTCGTATCAACGAAGGGATAGGGGGCGCGTAGCGACCATCCCGAAGTTGAGATAACTCGCACCACGATAAGCGGGAGCGTAGCGACCGCTTATCGTAAAGTAGACACCAAAAAAGAACTTAATCTTTTATCTGGGCAGGTGTATAAAATATTAAAAATAAGCATTAACCTATTTCTGTGCATCTGCCGGCGCATCCACATTTTCGAGTGCCTTTCGCTGCTCGGCTTCAAGTGTTTGCGCATTATTCAAGTCGTTGGTGGTTTTATCCATAATTGTTTTAGGAATCGCGCCTACCTCGGCAGAGGCTTGTTTTTGTTTCTCGCAAGCAGTTAGTGTAACAGCGCACACCGTGCAAACTAGTAATAATTTAAGCATTTTATTCTCCCAAAACTCGTTCAATGGCTACTCAACTTATTTTGCAAGCCAATCTCCAGATTTTCCACCATGTTTTTCTAGCAGTTTAATGTCGCTCATCACCATGCCTCTATCTGCCGCTTTGCACATGTCGTAAATTGTCAGCAAGCCCACACTTACGGCCGTTAGCGCTTCCATCTCTACGCCCGTTTGACCTGTGGTCTCGCAGGTGGCGGTGCAGGTGATGGATGTCGTCTTTTCATCCGTTTCAAACGTTATGCTGACTCTCGTTAAAGCAATCGGATGACAAAGTGGAATTAACTCGGAAGTTTTTTTACTGGCTTGGATCGCGGCAACGCGCGCCACGCCTAGTACATCGCCCTTTTTGGCATCACCCTGTTGAATGAGTTTTAACGTAGCCGGTAACATGGTAATAATGCCGCTGGCAACCGCTCTGCGCTTGCTTTCTGGCTTATTGCCCACATCTACCATGTGTGCTTGACCGCTACTATCGAAATGAGACAATTTGCTCATACATTCTTTCTATTCATCATTTGGTGTGAACTCACGCCCTAAAGTAGCTATCATAACAATAATGAAATTAAAAACGATATTTTTAGCGATTTTGCTGGCCGCAAATAGTGTTTTTGCGGCAAATAACACAGAGCCGGCAATTTCGGGCAAGCCTTACTCAAGCCCAACCACTCTCGACACCAGCTTGCCCGATTTGGGTGATGTTTCGCAAACCGTACTCACGCCGCAAGATGAGCAGCGCATTGGCGAGCAGATTATGCGCGATGTGGCGGTGAGCGACGACGTGGTGCAAGATATTGAGGTGATTGATTACCTGAATGCGCTCGGTAACAGGCTGGTTGCGGCCAGCAGCGATAAGCAACAAAAGTTTAACTTTTTCGTAGTACAAGATAACTCGATTAACGCCTTTGCCATGCCAGGCGGCGTGGTTGGCGTGCATACCGGGCTTATTTTGGCGACGAATAGCGAATCGGAACTTGCCAGTGTGTTAGGTCACGAAATTGGCCATGTTACGCAGCACCACATGGCGCGTATGTTGGCGCAACAAAAAAAAGATCTGTTTAAAAATATTGGCGGTATTGCGCTGGCTTTGCTAATGGCGCGTGCCAATCCAGAGCTGGCTAACGGCGCGTTGGCAACTGCATCGGCTGCGACTGTGCAACGCCAGCTAGATTACACGCGTGAGCATGAGCGTGAGGCAGACCGCGTCGGCTTGAGCATTCTAGATGCAGCGGGTTTTGACGTGCGCGCCATGCCGGCTTTTTTTACCAATTTGCAGCAAGGTACGCGCTTTACAGAAGGCACTGCACCTAGTTTTTTGCGTACACACCCGCTCACGTCGGAACGTATTGCAGATATGGCCAACCGTGTGGAAACCATGCCTTATAGGCAAGTGGCCGATAGTTTAGATTTTCAGTTGGTGCGCGCTAAATTGCGTGCATCTAATGGCTTGGCGCAAGATGCGATAGATCAATTTCAAAATAACATCAAAGAGCATCGCTTTGCCAATGAAACGGCCGAGCATTATGGCTTGGCAGTGGCAATGTTGCGCAAAAATGATTTAACTGGCGCGCAAAACCAATTGCAATGGCTTAGAAAAAGCGCAGTTAAAAATGCATTTATAGAAAGCTTGGATGCGCACATTCAGGTCGCGCGCAACAACCCACAAGCGGCTGCCAGCCAATATGCCAAGGGTCTGAGTTTGTTTCCTAATTATCGAGCACTAATTTATGGTTATGCTGAGCACTTTTTGGCAATCAATCAGCCTGATAAAGCCATTAAATTGGTGCAAGATAAACAGGCGCAATATCCAGATGATGCGTATTTTTATGATATTTTAGCGAAAGCCTACACGGCAAAAAACAAAAATTTGTTGCGCTTTCAGGCGCAGGGCGAGTCGTATTTTCGGCAATATAATTTGAAGAAAGCGATTGAACAAATGGAACTGGCGACTAAAGCCAAAGACGGCAATTTTTATGAGCAATCGATAGTAGAGGCGCGCTTGAAAGAGCTGCACCGCTTGGAGGCTAATGAAAAACTGGCTGATGAGAGATTAAGTTAATGCAACGTAGAGAATTTTTAACACTTTTGGCAGGCGCGATTGCGGCAATGTTGATGCCAATCAATGCGCTGGCTACCGCATGGAATAAGACGGCGTTTGAAGCGACCAGGCTTGCGGATGCAACTAAAAATCTCGGCATTGGTAGTGAAATTGCATCAAGTGAAGAAGTTGAAATTATCGCGCCAGATCGTGCTGAGAATGGCGCAATTGTGCAGATTGAAGTCACAAGTCACATTCCCAATACCGAATCTATTAGCGTGCTGGTGGAGCATAACCCCACCGTGCTCATTGGCCACTTTGTGTTCAGTAATGGCGCGCTGTCTTACTTGGTGACGCGTATTAAAATGGCCGAAACTTCGGACATAAAAATTATTGTAAAAGCTGGCGATGATTACTTCACGGCTTCAAAAAATGTTGTTGTGCTTGAAAACGGGTGCGGATGATGGACGCTAATATGAAAATGCGCGCCAAATTGATTGGCGATATCACTGAGGTGAAAGCGATTATTAGTCACCCGATGGAAACTGGCCGTAAAAAAGACGATTTCGGGCAGCTCATTCCAGCACATTTTATTCAATTAGTCACCGCGACTTTGAATGAAAAACCCGTGCTAGAAATGCAATGGGGAACGGGAATTTCTAAAAATCCTTACCTTACCTTTCACCTAAAAGGCGCGAAAGTAGGCGATAAAATTGTGGTGAATTGGCAGGATAATTTAAGTCAAACAGGCACTGGCGAAATTTTAGTGTCTGCTGGCTAAATTTAAAGCGACGGCTTCCGCAACTTTTATTCCATCTACACCCGCCGATAAAATTCCACCTGCATAACCTGCGCCTTCGCCGCATGGGTAAAGACCTTTGGTGTTGATGTTTTGCAAGGTTTCGTCGTCGCGTTTGATGCGAATGGGCGACGAAGTGCGCGTTTCAACACCGGTTAAAATGCCATCAGCAAGGTCAAAACCTTTAATCTGTTTGGCGAATTGCGGAATTGCTTCGCGAATTGCACTAATCGCAAATTCTGGTAGGGCTTCGTTTAAATTGGTGAGATGTACGCTGGGTGTGTAGGAGGGCAAAACTTCACCAAATTCTGTTGAAGCAATATTTGCTAAAAAGTCGCCAATTAATTGCCCAGGAGCCTCGTAGTTACTGCCTCCCAAAGCATAGGCTTTTGCCTCTAATTCACGCTGTAATTGCATTCCCGCAAGTGGATGCCCTGGAAAATCCACCTCGGGCGTAATGCCCACCACGATGCCCGCGTTGGCGTTGCGCTCGTTGCGCGAATATTGGCTCATGCCGTTGGTCACTACGCAACCCGCTTCAGACGCCGAAGCCACCACCGCGCCGCCCGGGCACATGCAAAAGCTATACACGCTGCGGCCGTTGCTGGCGTGATGTACCAGTTTGTAATCCGCCGCGCCCAAAATGGGGTGCTGCGCGTTTGCGC
The DNA here is from genome assembly GCA_025359405.1 of Methylotenera sp. Taxonomy (GTDB): domain Bacteria; phylum Pseudomonadota; class Gammaproteobacteria; order Burkholderiales; family Methylophilaceae; genus Methylotenera_A. Next base: position 6,521 of record JANYGD010000158.1, read on the forward strand.
CATAGCGGGCGTGGTCAATCAGCGATTGCGGATGCTCAATACGAAAACCAATACTAAAAGGCTTTGCTTCAATATAAATGCCCTTGCGGTGAATCATCTCAAACGTATCGCGTGCGCTGTGACCAACTGCCAACACTAAATGATTCGTTGCAATGTGCTCGCCTGTTTGCAAAACTACCGCTTGCACTTGTTCTTGTTTTTGAGAATTAAGTCCTATTTCAATATCATCCACGCGACTTTCAAAACGAATCTCGCCGCCAAGCGATTCAATTGTTTTACGCATTTCTTCCACCATGCCGACTAATCTAAACGTACCGATGTGCGGATGGCTAACGTATAAAATCTCTGGCGGCGCACCGGCTTTTACAAACTCTTGCAGCACCTTGCGGCCATAATGTTTCGGGTCTTTAATCTGGCTGTAGAGCTTGCCGTCAGAGAACGTACCCGCGCCGCCCTCACCAAATTGCACATTAGATTCGGGGTTGAGCTCGCTTTTGCGCCAAAAGTTAAAAGTATCTTTTGTTCTTTCTCTAACAGCTTTTCCGCGCTCTAACACAATCGGTTTAAAGCCAGATTGCGCTAAAATTAGTGCAGCGAAAATGCCTGCAGGGCCAAAACCAATGACAATCGGGCGAGATTTTAACGTGGTTGGCGCGTTTGCCACAAATTTGTAAGAAATATCAGGACTTGGCTTTACATGCGGGTCGCGGCTCAACCTGGCTAAAACTTTTGCTTCACCGTTAACGCTAGCATCTAAGGAATACACCAATAAAATCGCATTGGGTTTGCGCGCATCAACTCCGCGTTTAAAAATTGAAAACTCAAGTAAATCAGCCGCGTTGATCGCCAATTTTTTAATCACGACCGCTCTAATTTCGGCATCTGTATGGCCTTTGTCCGTCGCGCTGGTCAAAGGTAGTTTGATTTCGGTGATTCTGAGCATTAAAGTTCTAAATTCAATTGCAACAATTTGCGCAGCATCGGCACCGTGATTGGCTTTTGAGCAATTAGCGACCATTCATCCAGCGCATCTAAAGTCGCCATTAAGGTGGGCAAATCGCGGCGTAAATAGCGTAAACAATATTCAGTCACTTCATCTGGCAGTTTCATTCCGCGTTCGCGCGCGTGCTGTTTTAAGGCGAGTGCTTTTTCATCGTCATTTAGCGGATGCAACTGATATACCAAGCCCCAAGCCAGGCGTGTGGCTAAATCGTCGCGCAAACCCATTTGCGTGGGGGCGTGTAAGCCGGCAGTGATGAGTACACCACCCGCTTCCTTTAGCTGATTATAGGTGTTAAATAATGCAATTTGCGCTCCATTATTTAGTAAATGCACATCATCTAACACCCTTGCCCCTATTGCCTCACAGGCCGATAGTAAATGACTTTTCCCACTACCTTTTTCGCCCCAAAGGTAGATAAATTTAGATTGCGCGGTGTTAGTAAGCGCAGCGTGTAAGCTGGCAATAGCCTCTGCGTTGCGTCCCACCACAAAATTTTGTAGCGATGGCGCCGCCGCGGGTTTGATGTCTAAAAGTAGTTGCTTCATGCTGCGCTACTTGAGATAGGCATCGCTATCCAAATAGCTGGTTTTGGTGTGTCGCAAACCTACCGCAATTGCCGCGCTGACAGGCAATGCCAGCAATACGCCCGCAAAGCCAAATAGCTGACCGCCTGCAAGCAAGGCGAAAATCACTACAACGGGATGCAACCCAATGCGGTTGCCCACTAACTTGGGCGTGAGCACCATGCCTTCTAGCAATTGGCCGATGCCAAACACGAGTAAAACCGGGATAACTTGTGTAAATGAAGTGAATTGCAGCGCGGCCACCAGTAGCGCTAGCACAATGCCCGTGGCGATGCCTAAATACGGTACAAAGCCTAACAGGCCTGCCACTAAGCCAATAGGCAAGGCCATATTGAGCCCTGCCAACCATAAACCAAGCACATAAAATGCACTCATTGCTAACATTACCGAGAGTTGGCCACGTAAAAATTCAGCCAATACTTGGTCGATTTCACGCGCTATCAATACGCTTTTGTCGTGCCAATCGCGAGGAATAAGTTGGTTAATGCTGGCCAGAAAACCATCCCAATCGCGTAGCCAATAAAATAGCACCACGGGTAGCAGCAAAATATTAGCCATAACGCCAATGAGCGCCAAGCCGTGGCTGCCGGCACTTTTTAGAACATCGCCAAACAAACCACCGGCGGTTTTCCAGTTTTTGGTAATCATTTCTTGAATATGCGTGCTATCAATATTCAAACTAATGCCGAATTTGCTTTGCAGCCAGGGCTCAACGCCGGTGCGGATGTTGGCGATGAGTGCAGGCAAGCGTTCGGCAATAAGTAGCGATTCTTTCTGCAGTAGTGGCACGATGATGAGAAACAGCAGTGTCATCACGCCAAAAATCCCTAGCATTACCAGCACAGTGGCGAGTGTACGGCCAAGTTTAACGTTGCCAAAGCCGTACTTACTGAGTTTATCTACCAGTGGATCGCAAATGTAAGCCAGAATCGCCGCGATTAAAAATGGCGTAAGTACAGGCAGCAACAAATACAGCAAAAATGTGAATGTGGCCGCGGTAATCAGCCAGCGATTGTTGCTGATAAAATTGCCGTTGTTTTTTGGTTGATTAGCCATAGTGGGTTAAAATTACGCTTGGTTAGAGAGCATAGTTAAAATTATACTGAATTTACAGCAATAAACTGAATCGAGACGCATTTTGAGTACAAATACATCAATAACTTATCGCGACGCGGGTGTGGACATAGAGGCGGGCGATGCGTTGGTGGAGCAAATTAAGCCTTTCGCCAAGCGCACCATGCGGCCTGAGGTATTGGCTGGCATTGGTGGATTTGGCTCGCTATTTGAAATGCCTAAGAAGTTTAAAAATCCTGTGTTGGTTTCTGGCACTGATGGCGTAGGCACAAAATTAAAACTTGCGTTTGAGCTGAATAAGCACGATACGGTGGGTATTGATTTGGTCGCCATGAGTGTCAACGATATATTAGTACAAGGCGCTGAGCCACTATTTTTCTTGGATTATTTTGCCTGTGGCAAGCTAGAAGTAGGCACAGCAGCACAAGTAATTAAAGGCATTGCCGAAGGTTGCGAGCAATCTGGCTGCGCGCTGGTGGGCGGCGAAACTGCAGAGATGCCAGGTATGTACCCCGCGGGCGAGTACGATTTAGCGGGCTTTGCCGTGGGTTGTGTGGATAAAGCCAACATTATCAATGGGACTACGATTGCCGTAGGCGATGTGCTGCTGGGTTTGGCTTCCAGCGGCGCGCATTCTAATGGTTATTCGCTTATTCGCAAGTTAATTACAAATTCTGGCATTGATTTCGAGTCTGACTTTCATGGTCGCAAGTTTAAAGACGTAGTGATGGCGCCGACCAAAATTTATGTGAAATCGCTGTTAAAATTAATAGAAACGTTGCCAGTTAAGGGCATGGCGCACATCACGGGTGGTGGCATTACCGAGAATGTTCCGCGCGTGTTGCCAGCGGGCTTAACGGCCGAAATCAGCAAAACCAGCTGGGCGCTTCCGCCCTTATTTCAGTGGTTGCAAACGCAGGGCAATATTGCCGATATTGAAATGTACAAAACCTTTAATTGTGGCATTGGTATGGTGGTGATTGTGGCAAAAGAGCACGCAGTCGTTGCGCAAAAATTGCTGCAAGATGCGGGCGAAACCGTGTATGAAATCGGCCATATTCGCGCACAAAATGCTGGCGTAGCGCCTGCAGTTGTGATTTGACCTTAATAAGGTTTTGGGCAACGCATTGTTTTGTCATGCGTTAAACGGGTTCATTCAATCTACGAAAGAAATGCATGTGAAACTGAAGCAACTCATTATCTTTTTATGTTTGCCAATATTTTTGCTAGGCGCAAATTTAGCTTTTGCGTATCCAAAAAGCATTCAGCTTGAATATGACGTTGCCCGTAACGGCGAGCAATTTGCCAAAGTGAAAGAAAGTTTTACGCAAAATGGTAAACAATATCGCATACAATCGGTGACCAAAGGCTTGGGTATTTATGCATTGTTGGGCGAGCGCAAGCTCACTAGCACTGGCGCGGTTACCAAAGAAGGTTTAAAGCCAAGTCGCTTCGAGTTACGTCAAGGCAATAGTGCCAAAAAAACACTAATTGCCAATTTTTATTGGGCGAAGACCATGCTCAATATGCAAGTAAAAGATGAAATTAAAACTGAAAAATTAGAGCCAGGTACGCAAGATTTAGCGAGTTATGTGTATCAGTTTATGTTTAATCCGCCCATAAAGGATGAGGTTAAAGTAACGCTCACAACAGGCAAAAAATTGAATCATTACAACTATAAAGTGCTTGAGCGTGGCTTAAAGTTGGATATTGCAAAAACCAGCTTTAAAACCCTGCATATTTCTAATGAAGTTGCCGCGAGCGAAGATAAAAAGCAGCTGTGGTTGGCAGAAGATCAGTACTATTTGCCGGTGCGTTACATGCTTACTGATGAAGATGGTGATAACTTTGAGCAAACGCTAACAAAAATTCATGTGGAATAAATTTGCTGAGATGCTACAAGACCCAAGCTACAAGCAGCTAGGGGTTGCATTAGTTGTTTCTATTTTATTGCATATGTTGTTATTCGGCGGATTTTATTTAACGCTACCCAGCTTTAAAAAAGAAATGCACGTGATTGAGGCAAGAATTCAGATGCCTAAAGCAGTGGCTAAACAAGTTGAGATGTCAAAGCCGGTGGAAACTGTTGCTCCAGAACCAATTCCGCAACTTAAATCAAAGCCCACCCCAGAACCTAAAATGAAAGAAGTGATTGAACCCGATGCGCCAGCGGTTGCTGTAGAAGCGCCAGTGACAGTGCCAGAAATAACTCCCCCAGTAGAGCCCGCCGTACAGCCAGAAAACAGCGAACCTGAGCCACCACAACCTGTAGATGCTGGCTTGGTGATTAATGAAAATGCCTACCAATATGTAGAAACCGATTTTGATGTGCGCACTAAGATAGACGGTAGTACAGAAGGCACAGCCAAAATCACCTATAATCTGACCGATGGTAGTCATTACCAGCTCAGTTGGCTCACACAGGCTAGCGGTTTTATTGCATTATTTTTTCCAGATTTATTGCAAACCAGTGAAGGCTTGCTTACCAAAACAGGCTTGCAGCCCGCTAATTACCTATATAAGTTTGGCAATAAAGCAGATAAAACGCGCACTGCCAATTTTGATTGGCAGGCTAAAAAAGTGGTATTACAGACTTCCAAAGAAACACTGACCGAAGATTTGCCCGAAGGTACGCAGGATTTATTGAGTTTTATGTATCAATTTATGTATGTGGAGCCTTTACATAAAATGGAAATTCACATTGCTACCGGTAAAAAATTAACAACTTATGACTACAGTTTTGAGGGCGAAGAAAACATTAACTCTACGCTAGGCGAGCTTAAAACTATACATATTACGCATAGTGGAAACGATGACGAAGAAAGAATTGAACTTTGGTTGGCGCTAAATTATCAGTATGTGCCTGTGAAAATCCGTAAAACAGAAAAAAATGGCAAAGTTTATGAATTGGTTGCAACACGTATAAACACCAATCGCCCAACGACAAATAATTAACAAAATTCTAGAAAAAGACTAAACATGAACGCTAATTTACTGCGCCAAGCGGCAATGCTACTTACTAATCTGCTGGATTTTAATAGCCCAGCCGATGCCAAATTAGGGGAGTTTTTTCGCAATAATCGCGATTTAGGCACCAAAGAGCGCGCTTTTGTGGCCGAGAGTGTGTATGGCGTATTGCGTCGTTTGCGCTATTTAAGCGCAGTAACAGCAAACGAGGAGGGCGATCCAGATGACGCGCGTAAGCTAATATTGGCTTGGCTGTTGCGTGTGCAAGGCACAAGCCTGCGCGAGTTGGATTCTATTTTGAGCGATCAGCAAAAAGAGTGGGCGATTACCATTAAAGCCAAATCGACCGACAATTTGCCCCTGCCCGTGCAAGCCGATGTGCGTGATTGGCTGTGGGATAAACTGGTGACACAATATGGGGAGGCTGACGCTTTAACCATTTGCCGTAGCATGTTTGAGCAAGCCAGCCTTGATTTACGCGTCAACACCATCAAAAGCAACCGCGACGAGGTGCTAGCGAAAATGCTCGCCGAAAATACCGTGAAAGATAACATCATAGAACCCACGCCTTATTCACCCATTGGCATTCGCATGCGCGCAAAGCTTAACATCAGCAAACACGTGCTATTTGAGGCCGGTAAGATAGAGGTGCAAGACGAAGGCAGCCAATTGCTGGCCTACTTGGTTGCACCAAAACGTGGCCAAATGGTGGCAGATTTTTGTGCAGGTGCGGGTGGCAAAACCTTGGCTTTAGGCGCGCTGATGAAAAACACAGGCCGTTT
>JANYGD010000172.1 GCA_025359405.1 Methylotenera sp.
GTGCATTGCGCTATCATCTTGTATCTCAAGGCTCACAGGGTTAAGCGTGGCCAATCTGGTTTTAATGGTTTCAACTAAATTCATGCTCTGCTTAGGGTAGCGTTTTACGAAAAGGTTTCACTGTAACGTTTGCAAATGCGCCCGCAATGATAAAAGGTTCGGCCTCAGCCCAAGTTTTTGCTGCGGCTAAATCGCTAAATTCAGCCACAATCAAACTGCCGCTAAAGCCTGCGGGCCCTGGGTCTACGCTGTCAATAGCGGGAAACGGCCCGGCCAAAAGTAAACGCCCTTGATTTTGTAGCTCTGTAAGTCGCGCCAAATGGGCAGGGCGAACACTCATGCGCCTTTCAAGGCTATTTGGCACATCTTCTGCAATAATTGCGTACAACATCACTCGTCCTTTTTTTCGGTTGGTTTGTCGCTATCAGGTTCTATAAATTTAACTTGTCTGTAAAAAAAAGCAAAAAGACCGAGGGTAAATGCCATCATCGCAATAGGTACACCTGGAAATTTAAAATAGATCCAGTAGCGTGGTAACTTGTAAATGAAATATAAATTGATTAATCCAACAACAGTAAAAAACCCCACCCATGCGAGATTCATCGCGTTCCACGTGCTATTTGATGCCTCAATTTGCTTGTTCATCATAATCGCAATAAGGTTTTTTTTGTAAAAATAATTAGAAACTAGCAAGGCAGTGGCAAGTACCCAATAAAAAATACTAAATTTAAATTTGATGAAAAAATCATCATGCAAAAATAGTGTAATTGCGCCAAAAGGAATCACCAGCAAAAAAGTAATTAACACCAAATTACTTACTTTGCCATGTTTAAAATACTCCCAAATGACTTGTAAAGTGACAAATAACATCAAGGCTTTGGTGGCAGCATAAATATCAAATAAAAAATAAAATACAAAAAATATTAATGCAGGGATTAAATCAAATAAAAATTTCATGTGGCCTTTGAATGTATAAGCTTGTCTATCTGCGAAGCTTGTATTTTGCTATGATTTGGCTATTAATGCAAAAAACTCAATACTATGCCAGCACAAATTGATCTACATTGCCATTCGACAATTTCGGACGGCATATTATCGCCGCAAGATTTAGTCGCGCACGCCGCCAAAAGTGGCGTCAAAGTGTTGGCGCTGACGGATCATGATGATGTAAGTGGCCTACAAGCCGCGCGGGAGGCGGCTCCCAACCACGGCTTGCATTTTGTAAACGGTGTTGAGATTTCTGCCACGTGGAAAAAACGCACCTTGCATATCGTGGGTTTAAAAATAGATGCAGAAAATACAGCCTTAAAAACCGCGTTGGATAAAGTGCGCATTGGGCGCGATGAGCGCGCGCAAGAAATGGCGACTGGCCTGGCCAAAGTGGGTATTCATGACGCTTATGAAGGCGCACAAGCTATCGCAAAAAAAAGTATTTTAACGCGCAGCCATTTTGCGCAGTTTTTGGTGCAAAAGGGACATGTAAAAGACGTTAAAACGGTCTTCAAGAAATTTTTAGTCAAAGGCAAACCTGGCTTTGTCGATCATCAATGGATGACTTTGCAAGAAGCAGTGGAGCTGATTATTGGTGCGGGTGGCAGAGCGGTTGTCGCGCACCCGGGACGTTACGATTTAGGCCGCATTAATATGTTGTTATTGATGCATGAATTTAAAGGCTACGGCGGTGCAGCGATAGAAGTGGTCACAGGCAGTCACACGCCGCCACAGTTTCAACAGTTTGCCAAAATCGCGCATCAATTCAGCCTAAAATGTTCTATTGGTTCCGATTATCACGGGCCGGGATTATCCTATATGGCCATGGGTAGCGTGCCTGAGCTGCCCGCGGGTTGTGTGCCAGTGTGGGATGATTGGCCTGAAGCAAAGTACCTTTGTTAAAAAGATATTAAATTAAGGCTCTGAATTAAATGGCACAGTATTTTGTTATAAATGCCGAAAATCCACAGCCAAGACTGATTAAACATGCAGTTGAAATTTTGCGTGATGGCGGCGTAATTGCTTACCCGACTGATTCAAGCTACGCGTTGGGCTGCATGATGGGTTTTAAGGATGCGCAAGATAAAATCCGCCAGATTCGCGACTTGGATGAAAGCCATTTGTTTACGCTTGTGTGTCGCAATTTAAGCGAGTTGAGCGTGTATGCACAAGTGGATAACAGTCGATTTCGGCTGCTTAAAGCCAATACGCCGGGTGCGTATACGTTTATTTTAAATGCTACGCGCGAGGTTCCGCGCCGCTTGCAACACCCAAAGCGTAGTGCGGTTGGTATTCGTGTGCCAAATCATGCCGTCGTGCAGGCTTTGTTGGATGGGCTTGGCGAGCCGCTGTTGAGCATGACTTTACAATTGCCGGGCGATGCCGAGCCGCTCAACGAAGCGTGGGAAATTCGTGATCGACTCGAACATTCTGTCGATTTGGTGATTGATTCTGCGATTAGTCACGCAGGACTGACAACAGTGATTGATTTAACAGAG
>JANYGD010000006.1 GCA_025359405.1 Methylotenera sp.
TTTTCGTTTGATAATGATTCTTTAGTTCAAGATTTTGCCTCGACAGATACGGTGGCAGGTGGAGTTGCTACAGCAGCAGATGCGGCAACAGAGAATGTGGGTACGAATGATGCGTTGGGCTTAGATATGGGGTCGCCGGAAAGCGAAACCACTAAGCCTGATTTAGCAGAGCCTGAACCATTTGCCCATACTGGCATTGCTGATGACCCTATGGTTGGCGCCGGCGTTAAAGTTAGCGGTACTGTTGATAACAGTACAATGGATTTTGACATGGGAGATTTAGGTTCTTTTAAAGCAGTTGCCCCCTCGGAGGAGCCAATTAAAGCCGAGCTTGAAGAGTTTGGTCATACGCAAACAATGCCTGGTTTAGATATTCCAACATTTGCGGCTCCACAATTTATGCCAGAGGGTCTATCAGAAACGACAGAGGCAGTAAGCGATCAAGCTAATGAATTACCCAAGCTCGATGCAATAGCAACTGAGACGTTTGAATTTCCGTTAGCAGAAGAGCCGCAAGCCGCAGGTGTGCTTGATATGAGTGGTATGACTACAAATTTTACGGAGGCTCAAGCCGGTAGTGAAAGTAATTTTAATTTTAATGTGAATACTATCCAGCCTGATGTGGCGAGTTTTAAAGACGAAGATTTTTCTGAAGCTAACGCGTTTGATTTGACCACAATAAATTTGGATTTAACTGACAGTGCAGAAACTGATTCTGTTAATGCTAAAAGTGAGAGTTCTAAGACAGAAAAGCCAAGTGAAGCAGCACCATCCGTAGATGAGCCAATTGAGGTTGAAACCAAGTTGGATTTAGTTGTGGCTTACATTGAAATGGATGACAAAGAAGGCGCAAAAGAATTGCTAGATGAAGTAATGAAAGAAGGCGGCACCAAACAACGTAAGCGTGCGGAAGAGCTTATGGCAAAATTAGCGTAATTGGAAAAATCCATAAAAAACCGAGCGTTGGCTCGGTTTTTTTATTTATGGGCAAGAATTTATATTCAATAAGCACTAAAATGTTGCTATGTTCAAATTAAACATCATTACGCAATTGCTCTGTTTTTTTATACTCGCAGTGATTGTTAATCAATTGAATTTAAACACTTTAATGGTAATATTGCTAATTTTTTTAGCAATCATTTTATTGACTAAAACACATCAGTTTTTGCGTGCTATCAAGCGATTTAAATGGTTTTTTTTAGTGATGCTTGTTATTTTCGCTTTCAATACACCGGGCGAACACTTAGCTAAATGGCCATTTTCGATTAGCCCAACTTACGAGGGCATTATTGCAGGCTTTACACAAACGCTCAGAATTGCCGTCATGTTGGCAGGTCTTTCTTTAATTTTGAGCGTGAATACTAGGCAGCAGCTAATTTCTGGTTTTTATTTCATCTTTTCACCTTTAAAATGTTTAGGTTTAGAAGTGGAACGTTTTGCCGCAAGATTGTGGCTAACCTTGCATTATGTGGAGTTGCAACGTGACAAAAATGCGAGCCAAGATTTTTTTAATCGATTGAAAGACATGAGCAACTTAAAGTCCAATCAAGAAACTGACGATGTTTCGATTACATTTAAAATACCGCAATTCGGCTTGTTTGATTACATTGTCATTACGTTATTAGTCATTTTTTTGCTTACATTTAAGGATATTTTATAAATGCGCATCGTTTTGGGTGTGGAATACGATGGCGCACCTTATTGTGGCTGGCAGAGTCAAGTTGACGAGTGTGGCGTGCAAGATTTTGTAGAGAATGCGGTAAAAAACATAGCAGAACATCCAGTACGAATACACGCTGCAGGCCGTACTGATACTGGGGTTCACGCACTCATGCAAGTGGTACATTTTGATACCAATACCCAGCGCCCAGCTAGCGCTTGGGTGCGTGGTGTGAATGCTTTTTTGCCAGCTACGGTGTGCGTGCTTTGGGCGAAAACTGTGGATAATGAATTTCACGCGCGTTTTTCTGCCGAACAGCGCTGTTATCAGTATTTATTAGCCAATCAGCCTACAGCGCCCGCAATTTATGCTGACAAAGCTGGTTGGTATCATTTGCCTTTGAACGTTTCTGCCATGACAGATGCCATAGCCTACATGCAGGGCGAGCACGATTTTAGTGCGTTTCGCGCCAGTGAGTGCCAAGCAAAATCGCCCGTGAAAAACTTAAGCACAGCATCAATTCAGGCGCATGGTGATTTCATTATTTTTAATTTTTCCGCAAATGCTTTTTTGCAGCACCAGGTGCGCAATATGGTGGGCGCGCTAGTGTATGTGGGCAACGGCAAGCATCCGCCTGTGTTTATTAAAGAACTTTTGGCGCAAAAAGATCGAACACTTTCACCGCCGACATTTTCGCCCAATGGCTTATATTTAGCTGGTGTTGAGTATAACGCAAAATGGAATCTACCTGATACGCAGCGCACGTTGGCGGTTATTTAGCCAGCATCCTATTTAACTGACAACAAGCTCGCTTTAAGTTACGCTTATGTTTTATGGAAAACCCTAAGGTAAAAACTAGTTGAGAACTCGAGTAAAAATTTGTGGTATTACACGTGTAGAAGACGCCGTGAGCGCCGTCAATGCGGGTGCGGATGCCATTGGCTTGGTGTTTTATGCACAAAGCCCACGCTTTGTGACGATTGAACAAGCGCAAAAAATTGTGGCTGCAATTCCGCCATTTGTGAGTGTGGTTGGATTGTTTGTGAATGCGCCAAAAACTGAGATTGAATCAATATCATCCCAAGTGCATCTGGATATTTTGCAGTTTCATGGAGATGAAACATCGAGTGAATGCGAGCAAATAAAGTTACCCTATTACAAAGCAATCCGCGTTAAAGCGGACACAAATTTGTTACAATGCGAAGTTGAATTTAATAGCGCAAAAGCCTTATTGTTAGACGCTCATAGTGAATCTGCATTTGGCGGCACCGGGCAAACATTTGATTGGAATTTGATTCCGAAAAATATGACAAAGCCAGTGATTTTGGCCGGCGGACTCACGGCAGAGAACGTTGGTTTAGCTATCAAGCAAGTGCAGCCTTACGCGGTGGACGTGAGCGGTGGTGTTGAATCAACAAAAAGAATCAAGGATGTGGCGAAAATCGCCGCATTCATGCGAGGGGTAAACAATGCAAATGTATGATATGCCAGATGAACGTGGTCATTTTGGGCAATTTGGTGGAATTTTTGTCGCGGAAACTTTGGTTGAAGCGCTAGAAGAGCTGCGCCTGATGTACGAGAAATATCGTCATGACCCAGTATTTTTGGCTGAATTTGCCTATGATTTAAAACACTTTGTTGGTCGCCCCAGCCCAATTTATCACGCTGAGCGCTGGTCTAACAAAGTGGGTGGCGCGCAGATCTACTTAAAGCGCGAAGATTTAAATCATACTGGTGCACACAAAGTGAACAATACCATTGGCCAAGCTTTATTAGCCAAGCGCATGGGCAAGCCGCGCGTGATTGCAGAAACTGGTGCGGGACAGCATGGCGTGGCAACAGCGACGATTGCTGCACGTTTGGGCTTAGAATGCGTAGTTTACATGGGTAGCGAGGACGTGAAACGCCAAGCGCCTAACGTGTTTAGAATGAAATTGTTGGGTGCAACCGTGGTGCCGGTCGAAAGTGGCTCCAAAACGCTCAAAGACGCGCTTAACGAGGCGATGCGCGACTGGGTGACCAATATCTCCAATACGTTCTACATCATTGGCACCGTGGCTGGCCCGCACCCTTACCCAATGATGGTGCGTGATTTTCAATCGGTGATTGGCACCGAAGCCAAAGTGCAAATGATGGAAATGGTTGGGCGTCAGCCAGATGTCATAGTCGCTTGCGTGGGAGGCGGCTCTAATGCGATGGGCATTTTCTACCCGTATATCGATGTGCCGAACGTGCGCTTGATTGGCGTGGAAGCGGCTGGGCATGGCTTGAAAACAGGCATGCACGCGGCGCCGCTGACCGCGAACAGCCCAATTGGTGTGTTGCATGGCAACCGCACCTATTTGATGCAAGATGCGGATGGCAATATTATCGAAACGCACTCGATTTCTGCTGGACTAGATTACCCTGGCGTTGGCCCAGAACACGCTTGGTTAAAAGATATCAGACGCGCAGAATACGTTGCCATTACTGATGACGAAGCCATGGCAGCATTTCACAGTTTGTGCCGTACCGAAGGCATTATTCCTGCATTGGAATCGAGCCACGCTTTGGCGCATGCGGAAAAAATGGCCAAAACCATGCGTAAAGACGAGATTATTCTCGTCAATCTTTCTGGTCGTGGCGATAAAGATATCAACACCGTAGCGCGTTTAGCTAATATAACTCTATAAAATAAATTTATGTCACGCATTCAAACTGTATTTTCTGCCCTCAAAACCAATCACAAAAAAGCCTTGATTCCCTACATCACCGCGGGCGATCCTCATCCAAAGCATACCGTCAATTTATTGCATACTTTGGTAGCAAGCGGTGCAGATATGATTGAACTTGGCATTCCATTTTCTGACCCAATGGCCGATGGGCCAGTGATTCAACGTGCCAGTGAGCGCGCGCTGAAGCATAAAGTGGGTTTGAAAAATGTGCTGGAAATGGTGAGTGAATTTCGTCAAAAAGATACACAAACACCAATAATATTAATGGGTTACGCTAACCCTGTCGAGGCGATGGGTAGAGAAAAATTTACCCAAGCAGCTAAAAATGCCGGCGTGGATGGCGTACTGACAGTGGATTATCCGCCTGAGGAGTGCAAAGATTTTATTGCTGACTTGCAAGCCAACGGTATGGACAGTATTTTCTTGCTATCCCCTACGTCAGACGCGGCGCGCGTGAGTTTAATTGTGAATCAAGCCAGCGGATTTTTGTATTATGTGTCGCTAAAAGGCGTTACCGGCGCGGCGAATTTGGATATTGCAGAAGTGAAAGCGCGCGTGGCTGAAATCCGTGCCAAAACTAATTTGCCAATTGGCGTTGGTTTTGGCGTAAAAGATTCTGCCACAGCAAAGAGTGTAGCGGCATTCGCTGATGCAGTGGTGGTGGGAAGTCGCATGGTGGTTGCGATTGAACAATCCAATGAGGCCAATTTATTATCGAATATTGCACAATTAACGCAAGAATTGCGTACGGCAATTGATTCTTAAGGATTTAATATGAGTTGGTTAGATAAAATTCCCCAAAAAATTAAACGTGCAGTCGATTCTGCGCAACGAAAGAATGTGCCTGAAGGCTTGTGGAGCAAGTGTGAATCGTGCATGACCGTGCTATACAGGACTGATCTAGAGGCTAACGCAGAAGTTTGTCCAAAATGCGCGCATCACAATCGTATTGGCGCGCGAGATCGCTTAAATCAGCTGTTGGATCCTGATGATAAACGTGTAGAAATTGGCGCGAATGTCGAGCCGATTGACCCGCTGAAATTTAAAGACAGCAAAAGTTATGCGGATCGCATCAAAGCGGCGCAAAAAGAAGGCGGCGAGAAAGATGCGCTTGTCGTTATGCAAGGCAAAATTCATGGCTTAAGCGTGGTAGTGGCGGCTTTTGAGTTCAAATTTATGGGCGGCTCAATGGGCGCGGTGGTGGGCGAACGCTTTGTGCGTGGCATCAATGCGTCCATCAAGCATAAAACGCCGTTTATCTGCATCTCGGCCAGTGGCGGCGCACGCATGCAAGAAGGCTTGTTGTCGTTGATGCAAATGGCTAAAACCAGCGCTGCGTTAACCAAATTATCACAAGCTGGTTTGCCATACATTTCGATATTGACTGACCCAACCATGGGCGGCGTTTCGGCCAGTTTCGCCATGTTGGGCGATATTATTATTGCTGAGCCCAATGCCTTAATTGGTTTTGCCGGGCCGCGCGTGATTGAGCAAACCGTGCGCGAAACCTTGCCAGAAGGCTTTCAGCGCGCGGAGTTTTTGGTGGAGCACGGCGCGGTGGATTTGATTGTTGATAGACGTGAAATGCGTCAAAAACTAGCCAATTTATTATCAAGCTTGATGCGAGCGCCCAAAGCCGCTTAATTCAAATTAACGTGACAACCACTCAAACTAAGCCAAACACCGCAATTGAGTGGCTGGCTTACATCGAGGCTTTGCACCCCAAAGCTATCGCCATGGGTTTGGATAGGGTAAAAGCCGTTGCAAACAAACTCGAGTTAAACCCAAAATTTCCCATAATCACGGTGGCTGGCACCAACGGCAAAGGCTCTGTTTGCGCCATGCTCAGCCAGATTTACGCGCAAAGTGGTTATCGCGTGGGTTGCTACACTTCGCCACATTTAAATCGCTATAACGAGCGCGTTTGCATGAATCTTGAAACCATTTCGGATGACGATTTGTGCACAGCATTCGCCGCGGT
>JANYGD010000020.1 GCA_025359405.1 Methylotenera sp.
ACATTTTTAACGCAACTGCACGAAGCGTTTGGCGATCGTGTAGGCAAGTTTTTAAGCATTGAAAAACGCATAAGTTTTCCGCTTAAATTAAGCACACTCAAACCTGCAACCGCACCGCATTTGGCAGTCATTGGCAACGCAGCGCAAACCATGCATCCAGTGGCTGGGCAAGGTTTTAACGTAGGTATGCGCGATGCACAAACGCTGGCTGATTTAATTATCAATACGCCGCAAACAGGTTTGGGAGGCTCACCAATGCTTGATACTTATGACAAGCAGCGACAACGTGACACGCGCGGTGGCATCATGTTTACCGATTTATTGGTGAATTTGTTTTCGAACGATTTAGTTGGCGTTTCAAGTTTGCGCGGATTAGGTTTAGGGATTTTGGATGTGGTAAAACCTGCCAAAAATTTGCTGGTGGGCAAAATGAGTTTTGGAAAATGAAACGTATTGATGCAGATATTATCGTTGTAGGTGCAGGCTTGGTGGGGCTTGTAGCGGCGATTGTCTTCGCAAAACAGAACAAACAAATTGTGTTGTTAGATGCCCAACCAAAAGCTGCAAAAAAGCTAGAAACCGATAAACAAGCCGCTTGGGATGAGCGTATTTACGCGCTAACCCCTGGCACAGAAACTTGGCTCAAGGCGCTAGAGGTATGGCAACACGTAGATTTAAGTCGCGCCAATGCTATTCACGCTATGCATTTGTGGGATGAGACTAGCGATGAGCCGCTGGAATTGAGTGATAACGACGCAAATTTGCCAAAATTGGGTTTGATTATTGAAAATCAAAACTTGATACAAGCTCTTTGGCAGCAAATAGACGCACTTGGTGTGACGTTAATCACAGACGCGAAATGCAAATTTTTAGAAAATACTGAGCAACACGTACAGCTTGGTTTGGAAGACGGCACTATAATTTCCACAAAATTATTAGTGGCGGCAGATGGCGTTAATTCTTGGGTTCGACAGCGAGCTAATATCACGGTTAAACAAAAAGATTTTCAGCAAACGGCCATTGTGGCGAATTTTTTAGCGGAAAAAAATCACAGTAACATTGCACGTCAATGGTTTGCGTCGCACGAAACTTTGGCTTTGTTGCCTTTGCCTGATAAATACGTATCGATGGTGTGGTCGGTGTCAACCGAAAGGGCAAATGAACTGTTAAAGTTACCAAGTAGACAATTTGCGGTGGCGGTGCAAGCACAATCTCGTGACGTGCTAGGCGAGCTGAAGCAAATAGGAAACCACGTATCGTTTAAGTTGAATCAGCAAACTGCGACCAACTTAATTGCGGAGCGCGTGGTTTTGGTGGGGGATGCAGCGCATCAAATTCACCCAATGGCGGGGCAAGGCATGAATTTGGGCTTTAGAGATGTAATGCAATTGGCATCATCACTGATTAAGCTAAATACCATGCAGGATATTGGCGAGCGAACGTTTTTACGACAGTATGAACGTGCGCGAAAAACTGATATTGTGGCGATGAGTGGCCTAACGTCGGGCTTAGATAATTTGTTTGCGAGCGATAGTGGCATGATTAAGAAAGTAACAAATTGGGGCTTGCGGCAACTTAATAGTCAAACAACACTCATAAAATTATTAATACAACAAGCAGCTGCATAAGTTGCGAAATAGAAAGAAAAAATGAAATTAAAACATTTAATTGCGGCAACTTTATTAACGCTGAGTCAATTCGCGGTGGCGGATGAGGCTAGCCTTAAAAAAACCATTGAAGTGGCATACCCCAAAATTAAAGTAGAAAGCGTCGTCAAAACGCCTTATGCGGGTTTGTACGAAGTATTTATGGGTGGTCAGATTGTGTATACCGATGAAAAATTCACCTTTTTAATTCACGAAGGTTTTTTGGTGGATGCGAAAACCAAAAAAGATTTGACTAGCGAGCGCATGGAAGAACTTACAAAAATTGACTTTAATAGCTTGCCGTTGGATGAAGCGATTAAAGTGGTGAAAGGCAACGGTAGTCGCAAGTTGGTGGTGTTTTCAGATGTCGATTGCCCTTATTGCAAACGCTTAGAACAAAATGAGCTGGTGAATGTGACGGATGTGACAATTTACACATTTTTATACCCCTTGGTGCAATTGCATCCTGATTCTCCGGCTAAATCCAAATCAATTTGGTGTGCTGCTGATCGCGTGAAAGCATGGCAAGATTGGATACTAAAAAATCAATTGCCTACAACAACTAGCACCTGTGAGGTTCCGTTAGAAAAAGTAGGTGACCTTGCTCGAAAAGTAGGCGTAAACAGCACACCGACGCTATTTTTTGCAGATGGTAAACGCATGATGGGTGCGCAGCCTTACAAAGAAATTGAGAAATATTTGCAAGCTGCAACGGTAGCTAAAAAATAAATGAGTGGGTTGTTGGTAATAAAAAAGCATGCGTTAAGCATGCTTTTTTATTACCATTTTTAGCTTTAAACCACAGAGCCCATTTTGAAAATAGGCAAGTACATTGCAATCACTAAGCCGCCAATTAATGTGCCTAATACCACCATAATTACTGGCTCCATTAAGCTAGCTAATGCGTCAACTGCATCATCTACCTCGGCCTCATAAAAGTCGGCTACTTTGCTCAACATGGAATCTAAGGCGCCAGATTCTTCGCCAATTGCGGTCATTTGCAATACCATATTCGGAAATACATTAGCATTTTGCATGGCAACAGTAAGGCTAGTGCCGGTACTAATTTCACTTTGAATTCGCTTAGTGGCATCGTAATACACACGGTTGCCAGAGGCGCCCGCGACCGAATCAAGCGCTTCAACTAGCGGGACGCCCGCAGCAAACATAGTGGATAAAGTGCGAGAGAATCTTGCAATAGTTGCTTTTCTAATAACATCACCAAAAACAGGTAATTTGAGTATAAGCCTATCCATAGTGCCCTGCATTTTTTCCGAGCGTTTCCAAGTGTAGAAAAAGAACCACAAGCCACCACCAATAGAGCCAAATATGGCCCACCAGTAAGATACAAAAAAATTGGATATTGCCATGACCACTAAGGTGGGTGCGGGTAAGGCTGCACCAAAGCCATCGAATAGCGTCTTAAACGCAGGAATCACAAAAATCATAATCACAGCAACAATAACAAAGGCAACCACAATAATTGAGATTGGGTAAAACAACGCTGACTTGATTTTGCCTTTAATGGCTTGAATTTTTTCTTTGTAAGTTGCTAGGCGATCTAGCAATGTATCCAAAATACCGGCTTGCTCGCCTGCGCCAACCAAGTTGCAGAATAAAGCATCAAAATAAAGTGGGTATTTACGGAATGAGGTACTTAAGCTGCTGCCTGTTTCCACATCCGCTTTAATATCCCCGAGCAGTTTAGCAACAGCTGGGTTGCTATGGCCTTTGCCGACAATATCAAATGCTTGCAGTAATGGCACGCCAGCCTTCATCATGGTAGCAAGTTGGCGTGTGAATAGCGTAATATCTTTATCGGTAATTCTACCTTTTTTAGCAAAGCCGCTCTGTTTTTTAACTTTGGTAACTGTAATGCCTTGGCGGCGCAGTGTGGCGCTTACAAACGATTCGCCAGCGGCGCGCATCTCGCCTTTAATGACTTTACCTTTTTTGTCTTTACCTTCCCAAAGGTAGGTAATTTGTTTAGTTGCGCTTGCAGCCATATTGCATCCTTAATTGATTGTGCAAATTCACTTTAAATTTTAATTATTCACTAAATTACTCATTGGTGCATGCCTCAACCTCGGCGATCGAAGTCAAGCCTTGCTTTGCTTTTAAAATGCCGGATCGTCGCAAATCATTCACACCTTCCAATTTTGCTTGGTCAGCAATATCATGTGCGGTGCCATGTTTCATGATGATTCGGCTAATTGCGTCGGTTACTGGCATGACTTGATAAATACCCACACGTCCTTTGTAGCCTTCATTGCACATCTCGCAACCGCCTTCTTTAGGACCGTATAGCTGAAATTTTTCTTTAAAGTCTTCTTCAATAAAGCCAACTTCTAATAAAGCCTCTTTAGGTACATCAATGGGTACTTTGCAGTTTTTGCATAAACGACGCGCTAAACGCTGTGCGGTAATCAGCGACACTGCAGAGGCAATATTAAACGGCGCAACGCCCATATTCATCAAGCGGGTTAACGTAGCAGGCGCATCATTGGTGTGCAAGGTAGAAAGCACCATGTGGCCTGTAGAAGCCGCTTTAATCGCCATGTCGGCGGTTTCAAGGTCGCGAATTTCACCAATCATGATAATGTCAGGATCTTGTCGTAAGAATGATTTCAACGCAACCGCAAACGTAAGGCCTTGTTTATCATTCACATTTACCTGATTAATGCCTGCGAGTGGAATTTCGCACGGATCTTCCGCCGTAGCAATATTAACGCCAGGATTGTTCAAAATATTTAGGCAAGTGTAGAGTGAAACGGTTTTACCTGAACCCGTTGGCCCGGTAACCAAAACTAGGCCATATGGACGACTTACAGCAAATAGTAACGCGTCTTTTTGCTCTGGCTCATAGCCTAATGCTTCAATGCCTAATGTGGCGCTGGTGGGGTCCAAAATACGCATCACGATTTTTTCGCCGTGAATCAGTGGTAGCGTGCTGACGCGGAAATCAATGGTGCGGGTTTTAGATAGTACCAGCTTCATACGGCCATCTTGCGGAATACGTTTTTCTGAAATATCCAAGTTGGAAATAACTTTAATCCGGGAGGCCAATTTATCTTTAATGGCTAATGGCGGCTGGGCGACTTCCTTTAAGATGCCGTCAACGCGATAACGTATGCGGTAAAATTTCTCGTAAGGCTCAAAATGTAAGTCAGATGCGCCTATATTGATGGCGTCTAGCAGCATTTTATTTAAAAATTTAACAACGGGTGCATCGTCAACTTCTTGGGTAGCCTCGGCTTCCTTTTCATCATCACCTATGCCCATATCAAGATCGAAGTCACCATCAGTGTCCAGCGAAGTCATTGAGGTGTCTTTAGATTCAACAATCTTGTCTATCCACTTGCCTAACTTGTCGTCTTCAACCACAACTGGTGATAGTGTCATGCCCATTTGGAATTGCACGCTATCAAGCGCATGCAAATTGGTGGGGTCAGAGATCGCAACAAATAAAATATTATTGTGATTTTGTAGGGCAATCACGCGGTTCGATTGCATCAGTTTCAGATCGATAGACTTGGGTGGCAGATAATCTGGGTTAAACGCATCCAAGTTAAAGTAGGGAAACCCGAAAGACCCGGAAGACGTTTCGGCGATTTTCTCCGCAGAAACCTTTCTGCTGTTAACAACTTGTGTAATAAATGGGCTTTTTACTGAATTTGCTTGCGATTGGATAGTGGTTGCTTCTGCCTCGGTAAGCAAATTTTCTTGCACCAGCATACGGGCAAGTCCACTTAATTTTATTGATGTTGCCGTAGCAGCCATTAGTTATTCACTCGCTTCAATTCAAGCATTTAATCTTATTGTTAACCTATGTAGTTTAAACTATTGTAGTTAAACAATATTTTAGTTTGATGTAATAATGCACTTTAACTTTTTTTTTGTAAAGAAAATGCATGTTTTTTTAATAAATTCAATCTTTCTGCAACAAAAATGGTTGCTATTTAAGCAACAGCATAAAAACACACTTGACTTTTTACAATTTGTAACATATAAAGCGCGAAGGTGTTTGAGTTCGAGTTATTTTTTAGCCGACTATGAATTTAGGTTTTAAATTTAGCAATAAGCGACTTGAGTTCTTGAGACAAACTTTTTGGGGCGCCCCCCTTGTTATGTAAGGATGTAGAAATGGCACTAGGTACCGTAAAATGGTTTAATGATTCAAAAGGTTTTGGTTTTATTACTCCAGATGATGGCGGCGACGATTTATTCGCGCATTTTTCAGCAATCGTAGAAGCTGGTTACAAAAGTCTTAAAGAAGGTCAACGCGTGAGCTTCGAAGTGACTGAAGGCCCAAAAGGCAAACAAGCTTCAAATATTCAAAAGGCTTAAGTTCTTTTAGAATATTTAGCTAAAAGGTCTAGATTTGAAAAAGCTCGCAATGCGAGCTTTTTTTATGCTTCAAATATCACATAGCATTACATATTTTTGATAATTTCATCGCCAAACTCAGCGGTGCCCACTTGCGTTGCGCCTTCCATTTGGCTAGAAAAATCGCCGGTTACCCGCTTGGCTAAAATAGCTTTCGCAACGCCGCTAAGCACAAAATTCGCCGCTTCCAGCCAGCCCATGTGGCGCAACATCATCTCGGCTGAGAGAATAATCGAGCTGGGATTGGCCAAATTTTTACCAGCAATTTTGGGGGCGGTGCCGTGCGTAGCTTCAAACATGGCCACGGTGTCGCTCATATTCGCTCCAGGTGCAATGCCAATGCCGCCCACTTGCGCGGCCAACGCGTCGCTCATGTAATCACCATTTAAGTTAAGCGCAGCAACCACGTCATAATCTTGCGGATGCAATAAAATTTCCTGCAAAAACGCGTCGGCAATGCAATCTTTAATCACAATACCATTTGGCAATTTTAGCCACGGGCCACCATCAATTTCCACCGCGCCAAACTCTTGCTTAGCGATTTCATAGCCCCAATCCCTAAATCCACCTTCGGTGAATTTCATGATATTGCCCTTATGCGTAATCGTGACCGATTTTCGGTTATTATCAATCGCGTATTGAATTGCCTTGCGAATGAGGCGCTTACTGCCTTCTGGTGACACTGGTTTAATGCCAATCGCACAATTTTCTGGGAAGCGGATTTTTTTACGCATGCCCATATCGCTTAAAAATTGAATGACTTTTTCAGCTTCATCGGTGCCAGCTGCCCACTCAATCCCCGCATAAATATCTTCGGTATTTTCACGGAATATCACCATATCGGTTTTTTCTGGATGCTTTACTGGGCTTGGGACCCCCGTGAAATATTGTACAGGACGCAAACACACGTATAAATCAAGCTCTTGACGTAAGGTGACATTAAGTGAGCGTATGCCTCCACCAACGGGCGTAGTCAAAGGACCTTTGATCGAAATTACATAATCTCGTACAGCTTTCATAGTTTCAGCGGGCAACCAAGTATTGGCATCGTACATTTTGGTGGCTTTTTCGCCAGCAAAAACTTCCATCCAAGCAATTTTTCGCGCGCCGCCATAGGCCTTGCTCACGGCAGCATCCACCACTTTTTGCATCGGCGGCGTAATATCCATACCTATGCCATCACCCTGAATAAATGGGATAATCGGATTGTTCGGCACGTTCAGCGTGTTGTCCGTGTTGACGGTGATTTTTTCGCCCGTGCTTGGGATTGTTATTTTTGAAGCCATATTTGTTCCATTTAATTTTTATCCATGTTAATTTTATTTAATAAGCCGTTTAACGTTGTGTGCCAATTCAGCCCGCACCAGAAGCATCCCACGTTAAGAGACTTTATCACTATCCCCAATGTTTATGCGGCTGGGCGATTAGATACTGATTCTGAAGGTTTGCTTATTTTAACCGATGATGGCGCTTTGCAGCACAAATTAAGCCACCCAAAACATAAAGAAATTAAAACTTATTGGGCGCAGGTAGAGGGTGCGCTGCAAGACGCCGATTTGCAGCCGTTGCGAAGCGGCGTGGATTTAGGCGATTTTGTCACGCAACCCGCACAGGCTAAAATAATACAAGAACCAAGTGGATTATGGCCTAGAACGCCGCCAATTCGCGAGCGCAAGGCGATTCCCACGACTTGGTTAGAAATCAAAATTAGTGAAGGAAAAAATCGCCAAATTCGCCGTATGACGGCTAAAATAGGCTTTCCGACGCTAAGGTTGATTCGTTATTCAATTGGCAATTACAACCTAGATAATATTGAAATAGGAACTTACAAATCACTATGAAACCTATTGTAATTTTTCGTTTTTTAGCACACGAGGGCCCTGGTTATTTGGGTGATTTTTTAAACGCGCAGAATATTCCATGGCAATTAATAAAGATTGATGAGAGTGAACCAGTACCCTCGTCGATATTGGCTTACAGCGGCATGGTGTTAATGGGCGGGTCGATGAGCGTGAACGATGATTTGCCATGGATTGCGCCTTTGCTCGCGTTAATTCGTGAGACACGGAATAATGATATTCCGCTACTCGGACATTGCTTGGGTGGCCAGCTCATGAGTAAAGCATTGGGCGCAGGAGTCACAAAAAATGCTATAAAAGAAATCGGCTGGGGCGAAGTTGCCGTGAGCAACAATGAAGAGGCAAAACAATGGTTTGGCAACACCGAAACTTTTAACGCTTTTCACTGGCACGGTGAAACGTTTGCGTTGCCAGAAGGCGCTATTCATCTGCTTTCCAGCCCATATTGCCAGAATCAGGCCTGGAGTATAGGCAAACATTTAGCATTTCAAACCCATATTGAAATGACGCCTGAAATGGTGAAAAAATGGTGTGAAGAGGGTGAAAATGAATTACTTGAAGCAGCCAGTAGTGTAGCCGTGCAGCAAGCGGATACGATGCAGCAAGAGTTACCGTTGCATTGTTTTTTCCTCAACAAAGTGGCAAAACAGGTTTACACGCAATGGATTCAAGGCCTGAAGTTATGAATATGTTAAAATAACGTAATTTTTAACAAAGCAAACACCATGTCTGGAAATTCCATAGGCACACTTTTTACGCTGACTTCATTCGGAGAATCGCACGGCGCGGCTATCGGCGGCGTGGTAGATGGCTGCCCACCAGGTTTGAGCTTAAGCGCTACGGATTTGCAGGTGGATTTGGATAGACGCAAGCCAGGCACTTCGCGCCACGTAACGCAGCGCCAAGAAGACGATGCGGTGGAAATTTTATCCGGCGTGTTTGAAGGTAAAACCACTGGCGCGCCGATTGGCTTGCTGATTCGCAACACCGATCAGCGCAGCCATGATTACAGCAAAATTATGGATACCTTCCGCCCAGGTCACGCGGATTATACTTATGCCCAAAAATATGGCGTGCGTGATTACCGAGGTGGCGGACGTTCGAGTGCTCGGGAAACCGCTATTCGCGTGGCTGCTGGAGGCATAGCCAAAAAGTGGTTAAAAGAACGTTTTGGCGTGCAAGTGCGCGGCTACATGAGCCAATTGGGCGAGATTGCGATTCCGTTTGAAACTTGGGATTGTGTGTATGAAAATCCATTCTTTTCACCCAATACAAAAGTGTTGCCGCAGCTGGAAGAATATCTAGATAAAATCCGCGCTGAGCGCGATTCCGTTGGCGCGCGCATTACCGTGGTGGCGGAAGGCGTGCCGGTAGGGTGGGGCGAGCCAGTGTTTGATAGATTGGATGCCGATATTGCGTACGCCATGATGAGCATTAACGCGGTAAAAGGCGTAGAAATTGGCGCGGGTTTTGCCGCTATTGCGCAGCGTGGCAGTGTACATTCTGATGAATTAACGCCACAAGGTTTTGTTACCAATCATGCGGGTGGCATTTTGGGTGGCATTTCAAGCGGGCAAGAAATTCGCGTCAATGTAGCGTTAAAGCCCACTTCTAGCATTCCGCAAGAGCGTCGTTCGATTGATAAAAATGGCAAGGCAGTGACTATGCAAACTACGGGTCGCCACGACCCGTGTGTGGGCGTACGTGCAACGCCTATTGCCGAAGCCATGTTGGCGCTGGTGTTGATGGATCATGCGTTACGGCATCGCGCGCAGAATGCCGATGTGGTTTCAACTGTGCCCAAGATTTAAGCCGTAAATTAAAATGGTCGGACCCTAGCCTTGAGTCACGCGCTACATACCAACCTTTCCCGCTTTTACTTCGTTTATTATTTCTTTGTAGGTGCGTTCGTGCCTTACTGGGGTTTGTATTTGCAGTCCGAGCAGTTTTCGGCAGCAGATATTGGCATTCTCATGTCGCTGTTCCAAATCAGCCGCATTTTTGCACCTAACCTCTGGGGCTGGCTGGCCGACCATACCAAGCAGCGCGTGAAGTGGATAAAACTCACGGCATTTTTAGGTTTGCTGGGTTTTGTAGCCGTGTTTTGGGCGCATGGCTTCATTTGGCTGTTTTTCGTGATGGCCGCGCTAAGCTTGTTTACCAGTTCTACGCTGCCGCTTTCTGAATCACTCACTTTGGCGCATTTAGCCACCACCAATGGCCATTACAGCCGCATCCGTATGTGGGGCTCGCTGGGCTTTATTTTTGCTGCGGTGATACTTGGTTTTTTGATTGACGCTTACGGCATCAAAAGTTTGCTGTGGTTTCTGCTGCTGGTGCAAATCACTTTATTCGCGCTCACGTTCAAGTTGCCTGAGGCGGTGATTGCACCCCACGCGCATGATCATTTTTCCATTTGGCAGATCATCAAACAACCTGCTGTCATTGCACTGCTGTTAGGTTGTTCATTGATGGTGACCGCGCATGGTGTTCTGTATAATTTTTACTCAATCTACCTAGCCGAACACGGCTACAGTAAAGGCATGATAGGACTGCTGTGGTCGGTCGGCGTCATTTGTGAAATTGCCATTTTTATGCTCATGCCAAAAATCATGGCGCATTTTAGCCTAAAAAAAATTCTGCTCACCAGTTTGGTGCTGGCTGTCCTCCGCTTTGGCTTGATAGGCATCGCTGTAGATAATATTGTGCTGTTATTAATCGCCCAAAGCTTGCATGCGGCCACGTTTGGCAGTTTTCATGCGGCTTCGATAGAAGTCATTACGCAGTTTTTTAATGGGCGCCATCAAGCCAAAGGGCAAGCCATTTATAACAGTGTGGCGTATGGCGTGGGAGGAAGTATTGGCGGTCTTTCTGGCGGATATGCTTTGCAGTTTTTGGGTGGCCAAAACACGTTTTTATTGGCGGCAATATTCCCGTTAATCGGCTTTATCGTGATAGCATTTGGCTTGAAATTAAGTCAAACGCATGCACGTGCCGGCATGTTTAGCTAATGCAAATATTGGGAAATTTATGTTAAAAATAGTTGCTTTGATTTTAAGTATGTTCGCGCTACAAGCGCTAGCCGATACGCGCGTAAATGTGGTCGGTTTATTTAGCAATAAGGCGGTGGTGATTATCAATGGCGGTGCGCCGCGAACACTATCTGCAGGTCAAACAGTAGATGGCGTGAAATTAGTTTCGGCCGATAGTGGTTCGGCTACTTTTATGGTGGAAGGCAAGCGGCAAGTGCTTAAAATGGGGCAGGCGGCTTCAATCGCGGCAAGCGCAGGGCCAGCAAACAATGACCCTGTCAGTTTATATGCTGATTCAGCTGGACACTTTTTAGGTAATTTGTCGATTAATGGTGTAGCGCTTAAGTATTTGGTAGATACTGGCGCAACCACCGTAGCCCTGAATAGCGGCGATGCAAAATTTGCCAAAATTGACTATGAAAAAGGTGAGAAAGCGTGGAGTTCTACTGCAAATGGCTTAGTTTCAGTGTATAGAGTGACACTCAATACATTAAAAATAGGCACTATCACACTAAATAATGTTGAAGCATCAGTAATTGAGGGTGGTTCACCGCCAGTTGTATTATTAGGTATGTCCGCATTAAATCGCTTGGATATGAAGCGTGATAATTCAATTATGACACTTACTAAAAAATATTAGCTAAAAATATTAAATTTTAATGCTCTGTAAGGCAATATTCATGCGGTTTACAGAGCAATTTATTTATTAATTTATTATTTAAGTTAGACTTATTTCTTTTTAGCTTTAGTAGCCGTTTTGGGTGCATCCTTTAACACGAAGGTTACTTTTAAATTCACGCGATATTCGGCCACTTTGCCGTTAGTCACTTTCACGCTTTGCTCCTTCACCCACGCACCAGTAATGTCGTGTAGTGAATCCGCGGCTTTCGAGACACCTTGCGCAACGGCATCTTCAAAACTTTTTTTACTGGAAGAAATAATTTCAATCACTTTTGCGACGGACATTTTAGCTTGGCTTTCGTTAAAAATAACATGAAAACAAGAGTATAAAAATCACATATAACTTACCCCATATATTTTACAGCTAATATTGCCAGCAGAGCCATAATTGCGGTGAATGCCAGCAATGCCAATATGCAGGCAAACCCCACTTGCATTGGCGTCATTCGCCCCATGTCAACTTCAACTAGTTGCTTTCTGCGAATCCCCAGGATTCTCAATGTGACAGTGATAATCAGTTGTAACGCAGACGCTTGTTTTGGCGGTTGCACTTCAACAGTAGTTCCTAGCGCTGATTCAGCTTTATTCATGTGGTTACTTTAATCATTCTTTATATTATTTTTGGGTTATCACATTCTATTAACAGAGCAAATAGAATGGTCATAAAAAAACCTCAAATTTAATTATTTCCCAAATATTTTATTACTAGACTGACCAAAGTTAACATCGAAACTACAAACACAAGGCCACCAATTAAACCCGCAATCGCCGCCTGTTTCAGCGTGATTTTGGCGATGTCGTCTTCGTAACCTTGCATTTTTCGTACCCCCAGCATGCTCCATAAAACTGCTCTAAATACTTGAAAAATTGAGGCTTTTTTCTGCAGTTGTGAATTTGATTCTGTTGGATTCATTTTTTTAGCTCTAGTTTAATTACGTTTGCGTTTATCGTTTTCAATTAATGCGTAAGCGGAGTGATTATGAATGCTTTCAAAGTTTTCAGATTCCACAATATAAGCATCAATGCGCTTTTCGGCATTAAGTTGCGCGGCAACGTCACGCACCATATCTTCCACAAATTTAGGGTTATCGTAAGCGCGTTCGGTGACAAATTTTTCGTCCGGACGTTTTAACAAGCCATACAACTCGCACGAAGCCTGTTTTTCGACCAGTGAAATAATGTCTTCAATCCAAATAAAATCATTAATTAGCGCAGTCACCGTAACGTGGCTACGTTGATTATGCGCGCCGTAATCAGCGATTTTTTTGCTGCACGGGCACAAGCTCGTCACTGGCACCAACACTTTTACCGTAATGCTAAAAGCACCATTTTTAATTTCGCCGATAAACGTCACGTCGTAATCTAGCAAACTTTTTACGCCAGAAATGGGCGCGGCCTTGTTTACAAAGTAGGGGAAACGCATTTCCACATAACCAGAATCCGCCTCAAGGCGTTTGACCATTTCGTGCAAAATGGTCTCGAACGATTCAATCGAAATCGCATGTTCGTTCATGTTGAGAATCTCAACAAAACGCGACATGTGCGTGCCTTTAAAGTTGTGCGGCAGGTGCACATACATATCAAAAACCGCCACAGTGCTTTGTTCGCCGCCCGTTTTATCCTTCACAATCACTGGATGGCGAATCGATTTAATGCCAACTTTATTGATGTCTAAATGACGCACGTCGGGTGTGTTTTGTACGTCCTCAATGCCCAGTAAAGTATTTTTGTGTTCGGTAGGTAGATTCATAAATTCGCAAAATTTCCAAAAAGTAAGCGCGATTTAAGACAATTTAAAGTTTACTCGCATGCGCGTGTTAGTAAACAAATTTTTTATAAAGTTAAAGATTGGGTTGAAAACGATTAAATCAATAGAAATTAATTTAATTATTTGCTGGCTTTTAATTTTCGTCGAATCGTTTTAGCAATGCCTACGCTATCTAGACCACATTCCGCCAGCATGGTTTCATGCACGCCATGTTCAATAAATATATCGGGCAAACCTAGACATAGCGTTGGCGTGGTTAAGTTGAGTGTTTGCATGACCTCTAGTACTGCCGCGCCGACGCCACCCATCAATGCATTTTCTTCTACGGTCACAATTAAATCGTGCGTGCTGGCGAGTTTTTTAATTAAATCAATATCCAGTGGTTTCACAAAGCGCATATTGGCCACAGTAGCATCAAGCACTGGTGCGGCTTGCAGGGCGGGTGCCAGCATACTGCCAAACGCTAAAATTGCCACTTTTTTGCCATTTTTAAGCGTTGATTTTCTTTTAATCTCACCTTTGCCAATCGGTAAAGTTTCAAGTGCTGCGTGGATACTAGCTCCTGTGCCTGTACCACGCGGATAACGTACTGCAGCCACGCCATTGTATTGGTAACCCGTGGTCAGCATTTGCCTACACTCATTTTCGTCACTTGGCGCCATAATTACAATGTTTGGAATGCAGCGCAAATAGCTTAAATCGAAGCTGCCAGCATGCGTCGGACCATCCGCACCCACCAAGCCTGCGCGGTCGATGGCGAATAATACGTCCAAATTTTGCAAGGCTACATCGTGAATTAATTGATCATAAGCGCGCTGTAAAAACGTACTATAAATAGCCACTACTGGTTTTAAGCCATCGCAAGCCAAGCCAGCTGCGAAAGTAAGCGCGTGTTGTTCGGCAATACCCACATCGAAATAGCGGTTTGGATATGTTTCGGCAAACGCGTTAAGGCCAGAGCCGTCACACATAGCAGGCGTAATGGCGACTAAATTGTTGTCAGTATCCGCTATATCCACCAGCCAATCACCAAATACTTGCGCATAGGTTTTGGTTGCAGCTGTTGCGTGCGAAACACCGTTGCAAGGGTCGAATTTGCTCACGCCATGGTATTTATTAGGGTCATCTTCGGCGGGCTCAAAGCCTTTGCCTTTTTGCGTCACAATGTGCAAAAACTGCATGCCTTTAAGTTCGCGGATATTGCTTAATGTGTCCAATAAAACGTGAATATCGTGCCCATCAATAGGGCCAATATAATTGAAGCCAAATTCCTCAAACAGCGTACCGCCAGGTATAACCATGCCTTTGGCGTGTTCTTCGGCGCGCTTAGCGAACTCTTTTACTGGCGGCGGCATTACATCAAGTACTTTTTTGCCGCCACGTCTTACAGTGTCATAAAAACGGCCAGAAAGTAATCGCGCAAGGTAGTTGTTAAGCGCACCGACGTTGTTAGATATACTCATATCATTGTCGTTTAAAATCACTAGCAAGTTGGCATCCATGTCGCCCGCGTTGTTCAGTGCCTCAAACGCCATGCCAGCGGTCATCGCGCCATCGCCAATAATCGCCACGCTGCGGCGCTCTAAACCGGCTTGTTTGGCGGCAATTGCCATGCCCAATGCAGCAGAAATTGAAGTGCTAGAGTGGCCTGTGCCGAAGGTGTCGTAAGGGCTTTCGCCACGACGTGGAAAGCCCGCAATGCCGTTAGGTTTACGTAAATTAACAAAAGCTTCGCGCCTGCCAGTAAGAATTTTGTGCGGATAAGTTTGGTGACCAACATCCCACACTAGCCTATCGTCAGGTGTGTTGAACACATAGTGCAATGCGATAGTGAGTTCGACCACACCTAGGTTCGAAGCTAAATGCCCACCAGTTTTAGAAACGCTTTCAACCAAAAATGATCGTAATTCCGCAGCCAAAATGCTCAGATCATCACGATTAAGCTTGCGCAGATCTTCTGGCGAGTTGATAGAATCAAGCAAGGTAAACATAAGTGTTAGCAGCCGCTAGGAGCTACGTTGGGTAATGAAATTAGCTAGATGCCTTAATAAATCGGCCTCACGGCCATAAAAGGAAAGCGCCGCCATGGCATTGGCGTGCAGCTCGCTGGCCAGCTGTTTTGCGGCTGATAATCCTAAAATCGTGACATATGTGGATTTGTTATTTTTTGCGTCTTTGCCAGCCGTTTTGCCTAAGGTTTGCGTGTCGGCTTCTGCGTCTAAAATATCGTCGACCACTTGAAATGCCAGGCCAATTGCTTTGGCAAAGTGGTCAATGGCTTTCACTTTTTCCTCGTTTATTTCATCGGCGCTATACGCGCCCAGCAAGGCCGCTGCGCGAATCAACGCACCAGTTTTGTGTATGTGCATTTGTTCTAATTCTTCGCGCGTGAGCGGAATACCAATGCTTTCAATATCGATGGCTTGACCACCTGCCATACCGCGCGATCCGCTGGCCAATGCCAAAATATGTAACATTTGCAGTTTTTGTGTGGCGTTATTAAGCAGTTTGTCTTGCGAAATCAGTTGAAATGCCAAGCTTTGCAAGGCATCACCAACCAACAAAGCCATGGCATTACCATATTGTTTATGTGTTGTGGGCTTGCCACGACGCAAGTCATCATCATCCATGCAAGGCAAATCGTCGTGCACCAGCGAGAAAGCATGAATGATTTCTACAGCAGCGGCTGGAATATCAATTTTTTCGAGCTCGGCACTGCAAAATTCACCCGCAGCGTAGGCCAAAAGCGCACGCACGCGCTTGCCGCCGCCCAGCGTAGAATAGCGCATCGCCTCGTGTAAACGCATGGGGGAAATGCTAGCAAGGGGCATGTTTACTGCAAGCACGCTTTCCATGCGCATCTGCATGTCGCTTGCCCAAGCGTTAAAGTCGGCTGTGCTCTCGTTGGTGGGCGTGGTCATTGGTTTATTCATGGCTTATTCATCGCCCGGGTTAAATAAGTTGAGTTTGTTGGCCTCGTTCAGTATGCGTACTTGTTGCTCAGCATCGGTCAACGATTTTTGGCAGATTTGTATCAACTCTGCACCACGTTTATAAGCATTAATGGATTGCTCGAGCGGCAAATTACCTGATTCCATTTGGTTCACAATCGCCTCCAACTCAGCAATTGTGGCTTCAAAGTTTGGTGCTGTGTTAAATATGTCTGCTTGAGGTTTATTAGTCATTTTATCGTATTGGTTTGTTTTGAAGATTTTATCAAAACTCACCCCAGTTGCGGGCTTTTTCGTTCGGTGATTCAGGCCACGCAGTCAATTAATGCAAGGTGGTGCTTAAAAACGCACGAATATCCTCAATTTCTTGCTGATTTACTGAATGCGCCATTGGATATTCGTGCCATTGTATGGCGTAATGTTGCGCTTGCAGTACCTCAAAAGATACGCGGTTGGTCTCCAAACTAATCACGTTGTCAAACGTGCCATGCGCCATAAAAATAGGAATATGCATATTTTCTACTGATTTTTCTTTCGCCAAACTGGCTTTTAATGGCAAATAAGTTGATAGCGCCATCACGCCTGCCAATGCTTGCTTGTGGCGCAGCGCCGTCTGTAAAGCCACCGCGCCGCCTTGCGAAAAACCCGCCAGCACAATGCGGTTGGCAGGAATGCCACGCGCTACTTCTTTACTAATCAGCGATTCAATATAGGCTTGGCTTGCATGCACGCCAGCTTCATCCTCGTGGCTGCCAACGGTAAAGCCAAATACATCATACCAAGCGCGCATCTCAAAGCCATTATTCGCCGTTACTTTTTTGTATGCGGCGTGCGGCAAAATAAAGCGTACATATGGCAAATTGAGCATTTTTACCACGGGCACGAAATCGTTGCCATCTGCGCCCAAGCCGTGCAGCCAAATCACACTGGCAGTTGGCGTGGCGTTTATACTTATTTCAATCGGGTTGTCGACCATAGGTTTTGCAGTAATTATTGAGTAATCAAATCATATAGCAAAACGCGCTATTCATAGTGCAAATAATGCGCTATGCTTACACATAAAATTACAAAAACAATATTAAAATCAATTAATTAAGGCAGTATTTTCAAAGTATTATTTTTATAGCCCAATGCGCTTACGCTCAGTCACTAAATTTCTAAACGTGTGTTTAGCACTGGTAAAACA
This sequence comes from Methylotenera sp., assembly GCA_025359405.1. Lineage (GTDB taxonomy): Bacteria > Pseudomonadota > Gammaproteobacteria > Burkholderiales > Methylophilaceae > Methylotenera_A. The sequence goes on from JANYGD010000020.1 coordinate 17,510, forward strand.
GCATGGTGTCAGTTTTGTGCTAAGCCTTGCTATTGTTTTACTCATGTTGCTGCATGCAAGTAATGTATTGCCATTGGGTTTTATTCATAAACTAGAAAATTATACCTATGACATGCGGCTGAATTTGCTGATGCCGAACACCATTGATAACCGAATTGTCATTGTGGATATTGATGAAAAAAGCTTAAGT
>JANYGD010000046.1 GCA_025359405.1 Methylotenera sp.
CCAAGAAAAAATTGTGTAAAGTGAGTTACCCGCGTTTAGAATTTTGCACCGACAACGGCGCGATGATTGCCTTTGCCGGAGCCATGAGATTAAGTGCGATGCGAACTAAACAACAAGATTACAGCTTTAGCGTAAAACCACGTTGGGATTTAAGTGAGTTAACGAAACCCTAGTTTTTCTTTTTAAAACCTGATTCCGTGCCAGCAAACAACTTTTGAATATTGCTTCTATGCCGCCAAACCAGCATTGCCGCCATCACCAGTACCATGAGCACATAATCTTTATACGGCAACAAAAACCACGCATAAACAGGCGCCAAAGCTGCGCCAATTATAGCACCTAGCGATGAATAGCGAAAAAGCGCGAACACCAAAATCCACGTAATCATGGTCGCCAAACCTAGCATGGGCGAAACTGCCAACATCACGCCAAACGCCGTTGCGACGCCTTTGCCGCCTTTAAATTTGTGATAAATCGGGTACAAATGTCCCAAGAAAACCGCCAACCCGACGGATGCCACCACCCACATCAGCATATCGGTTCGCAACGCCAACCAAACGGGCAGCCAGCCTTTAAACGCATCGCCCAGCAAAGTTAAAATAGCGGGTAATTTTTTGCCGCTACGCGCAATATTCGTCGCGCCGATATTGCCAGAACCCACCGTGCGCGGGTCTGGCAGGCCGAAAAGCTTGCTAAAAATAATGCCGAAAGAAATCGAACCAATCAGATACGCGAAGCCTATCCCAATGATTGGAATCAAGGTAACCGGAATAAAACCCAACTCATTCATAAAGCTACTTCTAAAAAAGCATATTTCGTCATCATACCGCGTTACTCTCCAAAAAATCGCGCTTACATATTACTTATATGCGCGCCCAATTTTTTGGTTCGCGCCTTGTCTGATTTAAAAATCTGCATTTTTAGAAATACCTTTAAGTAGTCAATATCAGTTAGAATTCAATCACCATATTTTAAACCATCGCAAAAATCATGGATAAAAATTTTATTAGCGAGCTTAAAGTACAAACCAAGCTGGGCGTGCCGGAATGGGAGCGCATGGTGCCGCAAACCGTAGTGCTGGATATTGAAATTGGCTACGATTTAGCCAAAGCTTGTAAAAGTGACGCAATTGCCGACACCGTCGATTACGGGCAAATCGTCAAACGTATTCGTGAAACCCTTGCCGAAAATAGCTTTCAACTGGTCGAAGCACTCGCCGAGTATGTGTGCGAACTGATTTTTAAAGAATTCGGCGCCAAAGAAGTGGGAATAAAAGTCAGCAAACCCAGCATTATTGCTGGGGTTAAGGCGGTGGGGGTGAAGATTGAGCGAATTAAAAAACCTCATTGATTTTCATGAAAATCTATTGCCCCAACATCTAATGTTCGGTCAAATAGTTGCGTAAAAAGTTTACTCTGAATTTTATCTTTGATTTTTTTTATCACTTTATGTGGATTTTTAATTAGCACATAATGGTGCTTCCCTGTTGAGCCTTCTTTGCATTCTATAAAACCAAACTCTTGAAGAATATCCATGCGACTTCTCCAAGTGGTTAAAGCCCTTTCTCCAGAGAATCCCGCCTCTGCTGCATAAACTAAAGGATTGTCAATTATCACCATCGAATCATCGTAGACATGGCACCATAAGACAAAATATGTACTACTTAGTGGCATACCCTTAGATAAGCTATCCATAATGCGCATAATTACGGACATTGTTCTAGGTACCGTAGTAAAGCCTTTCTGTACTACTCTATTCCACAAATCACTCTGATTTAGGTTTGGCCATAACTCTTGTCTTATTTTGAGTGCCTTTTCTTGTGCCTTCGCTTTTTTCACTGCCATCTGTTTAACATTCATCTCTATTCTCCAGAAAAATCCTCAGCCAAGGTTTTGGAGGCCTTGGCACACGCCCGATCAAGCGCGCTGAGGATTATTAGCATTATTTCAAAATTATCATTAATAATCAATGAGTTATTCGTTTACAAGAATTCGCCACATCCGCACATGCATGGCTACTTGAATATTCTATAATAATTTTTATAACAATACAATAATTAAGTTGTAATATTTATTACATATTCTGTGAGAAATTTTGTGTGAAATCAATGAGCTATAAAAATGATTCAGTGCTCAATAGTACTCATAGTCCTGTATGGTGCTGAAATGTACTCATAGTGCTCATGGGGTTAAGGGGCAACCCCCTTGCCGCGCCTAAGGCTTGAGCATAAGCTGGGTGAAACGGCGAGGACTGTTTGAGCTCCGAACAAGCCTTGGTTTGTGAGGCTTGTAAGGGCGAGTTCCGCAGCCGTACCAGTGTTGCGCTAAGACCGAAGGAAACAAGCGGCAGCGGGGTGTGATTTTCTTTGATCACTTTCTTTTGCACAAACAAAAGAAAGTGATTAGCCGTCGGGCTACCCCCGACATAAACTAGCCTCGTGGATGATGCACGCTATGCAATTGCTTCAAGCGCTCGCGCGCCACATGCGTGTAAATCTGCGTGGTCGAGATATCCGCATGCCCCAATAACATCTGCACCACGCGCAAATCGGCGCCGTGATTGAGCAAATGCGTGGCAAACGCATGGCGCAACACGTGCGGACTCATATGCTTAGTAATGCCCGCCAACAGCGCATAACGTTTAATTAAATACCAAAAAGCTTGTCGCGTCATGGCATCTGCTCTTGCTGTTACAAACAACGCGTCACAAAGACGCTTTTGCAGAATCTCCGGGCGGGATTTTTTTAAATATTTATCTATCCAATCCGCCGCTTCTTCGCCCATTGGCACCAGCCGTGTTTTACTGCCTTTGCCAGTCACACGCACCACGCCATCTTGCGTGCTGACCTCGTTCACTTTTACACCAACCAGCTCTGATACACGCAAGCCGCTGGCATATAAAAGCTCTAACATCGCCCTATCGCGCAGTCCGATGGGCTGGTTGATGTCTGGCGCATTAAGCAAATCTTCTACCTCTTGCTCATTCAAGCTTTTGGGCAAACTGCGTGGTAATTTGGGCGATTCGATTTGTAGCGTTGGGTCAGTTTTGATTAAATTCTCTCGCAGCGCATAGCGATAAAACCGCCGCATGCTGGCGATTAAGCGGCTAATGCTACGCGGTTTGCTTTGTGGAAATTTAACGGCAAGGTATTGCTGAATATCGGCTTGTGAGGCACTTATTAATTGGCTATTGCGCTTTTGCAACCATACATTAAAGTGACTTAAATCGGTGTGGTAACTTTCGAGCGTGTTTTTAGATAAACCATCTTCTAGCCACAGGTGATCGATAAAGGTATCGAGCTGGCTTGTATCACGTTCGACATCGCTCAAAAGGCAACGCCTTCGTGCTTAAGCAGCCATTTTTTAATTTTCAGGCCATCTTTGTTGCCTTGCATAAAGCCACCGATGCCATTTTTTGCCACCACGCGATGACACGGCACAAACAAAGGCAAATTGTTGGCGCCGCAAGCATTCGCCACCGCGCGCGGACCGCTGCCAATTTGTGTGGCAATATCGCCATAAGTGAGTACTCGCCCACGTGGAATGGCACTGATTGCCTGCCACACGCGCTGCTGATACGGCGTGCCTTGTTGCGTAACAGGCAGGTTAAAATCATTGCGCGGGTTGCTAAAATAGGCTTCGATTTGGCTGGAAATTTTTTGAATGATTTTATTTTCAGCCGATTTTGGCGCGTGCTTTTCAGTCAAAAACTCAATCGAAATCTGCTCGCCAAATACAAAAATACCCACCGCGCCGAATGGCGCGGCGACAATAGCATCGAATTGCAACGGTAATTTATTATTTGCGTGCATGGTATTAATGTACTCCAATCAATAAGCGTCATGCAATAAAAAAGCCCCAAAACGGGGCTTTTCTGTGTTGCTTACCACTTATTCTTTTGTGGCTTCAGCTGGCTCTTCTGGCGCCATAATTTCTGTTTCGCGCGCGCTTAATTTCTCTTTAATACGCGCCGATTTACCTGAACGCTCACGCAAATAGTAAAGTTTTGCGCGGCGCACATCGCCACGGCGTTTTACTTCGATGCTGGCAATGAGTGGTGAATAAGTCTGGAATGTACGTTCTACACCCTCACCAGAGGATATTTTACGCACAATAAACGATGAATTTAGGCCGCGATTACGGATAGCGACTACCACGCCTTCGTAAGCCTGCACACGTTTACGCGTACCTTCCACCACGTTTACACCGATTACTACGGTGTCACCTGGGGCGAAATTTGGGATTTTTTTGCCCAAACGGGCAATTTCTTCCGTTTCTAACATTTTAATAATATCTGCCATTTTGTTTCCTTTACGTTCCTTTTAATTGTAAGGATGCTTGTTCCTGCTCTATTTCAACTCATCATCGAGTTCTTTTAGCAGCCGAGCTTCCTGTTTCGTCAACGACCTTGCGGCCAATAAATCCGGGCGTTTCGCCCTTGTTAGCAATAACGATTGTTTTAATCGCCATTCTCTAATCTTTGCGTGGTTGCCCGATAACAACACTTCTGGCACCGCTGATCCTTCATATATTTCAGGCCGAGTATAGTGTGGGCAATCTAGCAAACCATTCACAAACGAATCTTCTATCGCTGAATCTGCATCACCCAAAGCACCCGGCAACTGCCGCACCACCGCATCTATTAATGCCATGGCGGGTAACTCACCGCCACTTAACACATAATCGCCAATGGAGATTTCCTCATTCACCAGCGCGTCTAACAAACGTTCATCTACGCCTTCGTAACGGCTTGCCAGCAAAATTAAACCCTGCTGCTGACTTAACTCCATCACCTTTTCATGCGTTAGCGGCGCACCGCGTGGCGACAAATGAATCACTTTCGTATTCGCTATATTCGCTGCCTTGGCAGCTTTAATCGCTTTTTCTAGCGGCTCGGCCAGCATAACCATGCCAGGGCCGCCGCCATACGGTCTATCATCCACCGTTTTATGATTATCCTGCGTAAACTCGCGCAGGTTAATCACGTTCAAACTGTAAATCTTGCGCTCTAACGCTCGTGCCGTAATGCCGTACTGCGTAATCGCATCAAACATTTCGGGGAACAAGCTAATGACATCAAATCTCATCATTAAAAGTCTGTATCCCAGTCTACCAGCATGGATTTTGCGTCTAAATCTACCTCTAAAATCACTTGCGCGATGTATGGAATCAATCTTTCACGCTCGCCACTCACTACAATTACATCATTAGCGCCAGTGGCAAATACATCGGTTATTTTGCCAAAATCAACATGCTGCTGATTTTTGACTGCCAGCCCGATTAAATCAGACCAGTAATATTCATCACCTTCCAGCTTTGGTAGCGATGCTCTAGGAACCCCTATTTGCTTGCCTTTGCACGCCACTGCGGCATCTCTATCATCTATGCTTTGCAGCTTTACTACTAATACATCGTTATGAATTTTGGCGCTTTCAACTTTTAGCTCGCGCCAATCGTCATCTTTGCCAATCCACCAGGTTTTATAATCCAGCAAACCATCAAACTCTTCGGTATCGGGCACTATTTTTAGCCACCCAAAAACGCCGTAGGGCGCCACTACGCGCCCCATAACGACCAATCTATCTGAAGCCAAGTTACTCAACAGTAAAGGCTTAAAGTTAAAACTTAAGCGTCTTCTGCAGGTGCTTCCGCTGGCGTTTCTGCCACCTCTACTGGCGCTTCAGCTGGAGACTCTTCGGTAACAACTTCTTCTGCGGCGGCTTCGGCAGGCGCTTCTACTGTTTCTGCTGGAGCTTCTACTTCTGCAGCTGGTGCTTCTTCAACTACTGCAGCGGCTTCTGCTTCAGCAGCTTTGGCTGCCTCGAGAGCTTTTTCCGCATCTGCGGCGGCTTTAGCATCTGCTTCGGCTTTTGCAGTAGCAGCGGCGGCTTTTACTTTTGCAGCTTCAGCGGCTACAGCTTTCGCCTTCGCAGCTTCTGCCTTGGCAGCATCTTTCGCCTTAGCGGCGATCATTGCCTCTGGGCCTTTTGCGTGCATTTTAAACAAACGCGCAACTGTGTCTGACATTTGTGCACCATTGCCTGTCCAATGTTGAATGCGTGCATCATCAATGCGCAAGCCTTCTACATTAGCTTTGGCGGATGGGTTATAAAAGCCCACGCGCTCAATAAAACGGCCATCGCGACGATTGCGCTAATCAGCAACTACAACGTTGTAAAATGGGTTCTTTTTTGAGCCACCACGTGATAAACGAATAACGACCATAATCTTGTTCTCTAATAAACTCTGACAGAAAGGCGCGGATTATACGCCAAAAATAGGCAAAGCTGCAAGCTGTAAAATGTGCTTTAATTGAGTTTTATGCTACATAATGGGTTGGGTCGCTAATACCCGCTTTGGCAAAACCTTCGCGGCGCAAACGACACGAATCGCATTTGCCGCAGGCCTGTCCAGAATTATCCGCTTGGTAACATGAAACCGTCATTGCAAAGTCCACGTCCAGCTTGGTTCCCAGGGCAATGATTTGTGCTTTTGTCATGTCGATTAATGGCGCATGCACGGTGATGGTTTGGCCTTCTACGGCACTTTTGGTGGCTAAATTCGCCATTTGCTGAAACGCTTTTATATATTCACCACGACAATCTGGATAGCCCGAATAATCGAGCGCATTCACGCCAATAAAAATATCTTGCGCACCCAACACCTCTGCCCAAGCTAAACTTAGCGAAAGCATAATGGTGTTGCGTGCCGGCACATAAGTCACAGGTATGCCAGCAGGAATATCATTATCACCACTTTCTGGTACGTCGATATTATTGTCCGTAAGTGCCGAGCCACCAAACAAACTTAAGTCAAGCTGCACGGTTTTATGCTGTTTTGCACCTAGGCTGCGGGCTATATTGTGTGCGGCTTGCAACTCGGCAATATGGCGCTGATGGTAATCCAAACTTAAACAATAACACTCAAAACCTTGCGATTGTGCAATCGCTAAGCAGGTCGCAGAATCTAGTCCGCCAGAGAGAAGTACAACGGCTTTTTTATTCATATCAAATTAGATTTTGTTGAAATTAAAAAAATTACGCGAAAGCAAGCCGCAGACAGTGCACCTTGCACGACAAGGCGAAGCTGACAAAGTAAGATTTTAATTTCAACAAAATCATACGCCTTGTTTTTCACCCCAGAGAATTTTGTGCAACTGAATTTGCATTCTAACGGGCAATTTATCTTGCAACACCCAGTTTGCAAGGTCTTCGGCCTTTAAATCATGATAACTGGGTGAAAATAAAACCGGGCATTTTTCGTTGAGTTTTAGTTCGGCAATTTTGGTTTTTGCCCAATCGTAATCGGCACGATTGCAAAGCACAAATTTTATTTCATCTTTTGGTTTAATGTGACCCAAATTACTCCAAAGATTATTTTTTTCTTCATGTGAAGCTGGCGTTTTAATATCTAAAATTATCGAAACGCGCGCATCGACTGGCGCAATATCCATCGCGCCGCCTGTTTCCAACGATACGCTGTAACCCTCATCACATAAGGCTTGTAGTAACACATAGCATTCTTTTTGTGCAAGTGGCTCGCCGCCAGTAACCGTCACATATTTGGTTTCAAATTCAGCGACTTTAGCCAAAATATCGGCAATTTCTATATTGCTACCGCCGCTAAATGCATACTCGGTATCGCAATAGATGCAGCGCATCGGGCAACCTGTAAGACGCACAAACACGGTTGGCAAGCCGATACGTGAGGTTTCGCCTTGCAGTGAATAGAAAATTTCGTAGATTTTTAATGCCATGAAAAAACGCCAACCGTTAAGTTGGCGCTATTTTACCGCGAATGTTGCTTAAAATTAGTGTGTTATGAGATTATTTAATTACAACTACTTGATTGCTTCGAGCGCTTTCAAACGTTTTTGCGCGCTCGGCGTTACCGTAGCATCAGGATATTTAGCCACTAAATCACGCAGCGTTTTTTTAGCGCTGCTGACTTGCCCAAGCTGAATTTGGCTGTTGGCCATATTAAACATGGCATCTGGCACTTTGGGGCTATCTGCATGAAAATCAATCAGTTTTTGTTGGGTTGCAATGGCAGATTTATAATTTTTAAGCGCGAATTGACTGTAACCCATGCCATAGAGCGCGTCTGGTGCCAGCTTGCTATTGGGGTATTCTTTCAAAAAGCTATCAAACGCGGCAAACGCCTCTTTGTGTTTATCGGATTGACTTAAAAGATTTGCATCGGCAAAGGCTTTTACGTCTTTTTCTTCTGCCACTGGTTGCGCAGGCACATTAGCTGGCGGGCTATTTACAACAACCGGCACGCCACTTTCCAGTTTGCGCAGCCTTGTATCGGTATCGGTGTACAGATCTTTTTGACGCTGTTGCGTAGTATCAAGATTGTGTGAAGCCAGTTCTAAATCACCTTTTAAATTGGCAACTTCTTGTTTTAGCGCCTCAATTTGGTTTGACATATCCGCCAAACCTTGACCTTGCACCACCGCCTCCATCGCTGCAATGCGCTTCTCCATTGCGGCTTGGCTTTTTTTCAAATCTGCAATTGCGGCCATGGCCGCGCTATGATCGGCTTGTTGCTTGGCTTCGACCTCTAAAATCTTTTTACGCGCTTCTTTGTCGTCAAATAACGCGGCATGAGAAGTCAACGCAAAAAGACTTAGGCCTACAATGATTAATTTTTTAATTGCAACCATGCGATAACCCTTACTTAATCACCTTCGTAAACAATATCTGCGCGGCGATTTTGTGCAAAGCAGGCATCATCAGCGCAATTTACTGCGGCTTTTTCTTCGCCATAACTCACTGTTTCTATTTGCTTATCTTGCACACCCAATAAATTTAGCGCTTTTTTAACAGCAACAGAGCGACGTTGACCCAGCGCCAAATTGTACTCGCGCGTGCCACGCTCATCAGTATTGCCTTGTACAACCATTTTGGCATCGGCATGTGCCAGCAAATATTTAGCATGTGCTTCTACCAGTGGGCGATATTCTGCTTTTACCGCATCGCTATCGTAATCAAAATAAATGTTACGTTTCGATAAAATATTGTTTGGATCTTTTAACGGGTTGTTGCCAGCGTCATTGGCACTACTATCTGCCACCACTTCTTTCACAGCGCCAGTATCTGCACCAGTGTTAGCCACTACTGGTGGAGTAGTTGCTGTCGTTGGTGGCGCAGGGCTCTTATCTTCAACCTTGGCTGGCACCATTGGCGTACTTTTACACGCCACCAGCAACACGGCTAAACTTACAGCCATAATTAATTTTGTATTGATTGCAGATTGTTTACTCATCTTTCTCTCCTTTTAATCCCAAATTTGGGT
>JANYGD010000075.1 GCA_025359405.1 Methylotenera sp.
GGCGGTTTATCAGGTGCGCCAGTGCGTAATCAATCGACTATTGTTATTCAACAACTCTCAAAACAACTGCAAGGTGCTGTGCCAATTATCGGCGTGGGCGGCATTTTAAGTGGCGCAGACGCGGTGGAAAAAATCGCCGCAGGGGCAAGCTTGGTGCAAGTATATAGCGGGCTGATTTATAAAGGCCCGAAGTTGGTTCACGAGCTTTGTAAAACGTTAGGTTAAAGATTGATAAGTTGCCTTGGCGTTTAGAGTTGTAAATCGGACAAGGCGCAAGCACAAAAAAAGCTGACGACTTATATGTTTTATATATGAGGAAGATTTTTTGGTTTTGCAACACAGTATGATGACGAAATCTAAAATGCCAATTTTGTATTCTTATCGAAGATGTCCTTATGCCATGCGTGCAAGAATGGCACTTAAACTGGCGGGGATTGAAGTTGAAGTCCGTGAAATCTCTTTGCGAGAAAAGCCTGAGCATTTACTGGAAATTTCACCCAAAGCGACAGTTCCAGTGTTGGTGTTACAAGACGGAACTGTGATTGAAGAAAGCTTAGACATTATGCTTTGGGCGTTGCAAAGGCATGCCATGGGAGGCAGTATCCATGCCCTTTGCAGGGCGCTCATTTTAGAAAATGATGGTAGCTTTAAACAAGCTTTAGATGCTTATAAATATCCAGAACGGCATAAAAAATTAACCCAACTACAGCATCGTGAACAAGGTGAGGTATTTTTGCAGAAACTAGAAAACTTACTGCAACAAAGTACTTATTTGCTGGAAGCTAAGCCTAGTTTGTCGGATATGGCGATTTTTCCGTTTATAAGGCAATTCGCTGCGGTGGATAATCATTGGTTCGAGGTCGCGCCTTATCCAAGATTACGAGATTGGCTGAACGATTGGTTAAACTCAGAATTATTTAAAAGCGTGATGACAAAAAACCCGACTTACGTCGGGTGATTTGCTAAAGCGTTTATACCGTTTCGGCCTCTGGTTTTGGCGCTGCTGGTTTTGAAGATTGCGATTTTTCGTCAAATACTAATTTCACTTGGTCTTTATCGTCAATATCCACATGCACATTGCCACCGTTGGCCAGCTTGCCGAATAACAATTCATCAGCCAAGGCTTTACGAATGGTGTCTTGAATCAAGCGTGCCATTGGTCGCGCGCCCATGAGCGGGTCGAAACCTTTTTTGCCGAGGTAAGTTTTCAGTTCATCACTGAAGGTCACTTCCACTTTTTTCTCGTGCAATTGATCTTCTAACTGCATCAAGAATTTATCCACCACGCGGATGATAATGTCTTGCGATAATGATGCAAACGATACTGTGGCATCCAAACGGTTGCGGAATTCTGGCGAGAATAGGCGTTTAATATCGGCCTGCTCATCACCTTCCTGTTTGCTAGTGGTAAAGCCCATATTAGATTTGGCCAAGCCCTCAGCGCCCGCATTAGTGGTCATGATAATCGTCACGTTGCGGAAATCTGCCTTGCGACCATTGTTGTCGGTGAGCGTGCCGTGATCCATCACTTGCAACAAAATGTTGAAAATGTCGGGGTGCGCTTTTTCGATTTCATCCAACAGCAACACGCAATATGGTTGCTTGGTAATCGCTTCGGTCATCAAGCCACCTTGCTCAAAGCCCACATAGCCAGGAGGCGCGCCAATTAAACGTGACACGGCATGCCGTTCCATGTATTCACTCATGTCGAAACGCACTAACTCAATGCCCATAATATAGGCGAGCTGTTTGGCGACCTCAGTTTTACCGACGCCAGTTGGGCCGCTGAACAAGAAGCTGCCGATAGGTTTGTTATTTTGACCCAAGCCGCTACGTGCCATTTTTATGGCGGAAGTCAGTGTTTCAATGGCTTTATCTTGCCCAAATACCACCGCCTTTAAATCGCGTTCCAAAGTTTTAAGCGCAGTGCGGTCATCGGTTGAGATATTTTTGGGCGGAATGCGCGCAATTTTGGCGATAATGTCCTCAATCTCTTTATTGCCGATGACTTTTTTCTGTTTCGATTTTGGCAATATGCGCTGTGCCGCGCCTGCTTCATCAATCACGTCGATGGCTTTATCTGGCAAATGGCGGTCGTTGATGTATTTGGCAGAAAGTTCAGCTGCCGTGGTCAGTGCCCCAGCGCTGTATTTCACGCTATGATGTTCTTCAAAGCGTGATTTCAGGCCTTTTAGAATTTCAATGGTTTCAGCCACGCTCGGCTCGACTACGTCGATTTTTTGGAAGCGACGTGACAGTGCGTGGTCTTTCTCAAAAATGCCGCGATATTCTTGGTAAGTGGTCGCACCTATGCATTTTAATGTACCGTTTGAAAGTGCAGGTTTTAGCAAGTTAGAAGCGTCAAGCGTCCCGCCGCTAGCGGCGCCCGCGCCAATGAGTGTGTGAATTTCATCAATAAACAAAATCGCATCAGGTTTTTCGGCGAGCTGTTTCATCACTGCTTTTAACCGTTGCTCAAAGTCGCCGCGGTATTTAGTGCCGGCAAGCAATGCGCCCATATCGAGCGAGTAAACAGTAGCGTTTGCTAGTACTTCAGGAATCTCTTTACCGACAATGCGGCTTGCCAAGCCCTCAGCAATGGCGGTTTTGCCCACGCCTGCCTCGCCGACCAATAGTGGATTATTTTTGCGACGGCGGCATAAGGTTTGAATCACGCGCTCTAACTCTGGCGCGCGGCCAATCAGCGGGTCAATTTTCCCCGCAGCAACTTGTGCGTTTAAATTCAAAGTAAAGTTTTCTAGCGCGCCATTGGGCGTAGATTCCATTTCAACATCAGTTTCGCCGCTATCTGCTTTGCCGTCACCTTCGGGTATTTTGGCCACGCCGTGCGAGATGAAATTCACAACATCTAGCCTAGTGATACCTTGTTGATGCAGAAAAAACACTGCATGCGAATCTTTTTCGCCATAAATGGCGACTAGTACATTAGCGCCAGTGACTTCTTTTTTGCCAGATGATTGCACATGCAACATGGCGCGCTGAATCACGCGTTGAAAGCCAAGCGTGGGCTGCGTGTCGACTTCATCTTCGCCGCCCACGGTAGGCGTGTGCTCTTCGATATAGTGATTTAGCTCGGTGCGCAGCACTTCAAATTTCGCACCACAGGCGCGCAATACTTCCGCTGCGGTGGGGTTGTCGATCATCGCCAGCAACAAATGCTCAACCGTAATGAGTTCATGGCGCTTTTGTCGCGCGTCCATAAACGCCATATGTAAACTGACTTCTAATTCTTGAGCAATCATTTTTTACCTTTAACTTTCAATTACTTACTCTACGCCGGTGCTTTTATTTACCACCAGCTTACGCTGGTTCTACTACACACTGCAAAGGGTGCTGCGCTTCTTTAGCATGTATCAACACCTGATTCATCTTGGTTTCCGCTATGTCTTGCGGATAAACCCCACAAACGCCCATGCCCTCTGTATGTACTTTGAGCATAATTTGTGTCGCTTGTTCACGGCTTTTGTTAAAAAAGCGTTGAATCGTTTCCACCACAAATTCCATCGGCGTGTAATCATCGTTTAACAACAGCACTTTGAACATGTCAGGCAGTTTTGGTTTAACTGCGCTAGGCTTAAGTGCGGTGTCGCCAGTGCTATGCGTATTTGCCATGTGCTTATGTATTTATTACTTAATTGTATTTTGAGCCGAATAGAGAAAATTTCAAGCCCAATGTGAGTAGGGCTATTGAAAAATATGGCTTTAGGGGAATATTTTGACGCTTTTGACGATTCTGTCTTGGGTTTGTACGATTTCTAGCGTGTGTTCGCCTATTCTAAAACTGGTGCCAGCTTCTGGAATGTCTTCAAAATGTTCTATTACCAAACCGTTTAAAGTGCGTGGACCATCGAGCGGCAGTTGCAGATTAAGTTTTTTATTCAAGTCGCGCAACGAGCTACTACCATCTACCAGCCAGCTTCCATCAGCCTCCTGGCGATAGCTGCCGATGCGGCTGGGTGATTGCGTGGTGAAATCGCCAATCACTTCTTCCAGAATATCCTCGAGCGTGACTAAACCTTTAAACTCGCCGTATTCATCTACTACCAGCGCGATGCGCTCTTGGTTTTCTTGAAACTGTTGTATTTGTGTATAAAGTGGCGTGCCAGCGGGCACAAAATAAGGATCTTCAATAATTTCGCGCAAGGCTTCTTTGCTTAAATCGTCATCTTGCTGATGCGCACGCAGCTGATTAATCACTTTGCGAATATGAATAATGCCGATAATTTCTTCACTATCGCCTTCGCGCACCGGCAAGCGCGTGTGGTGGCTGTTAGAAATGCGCTGCAAAATATCGTCGATAGGCGAATCAAAATCAATCACTTCAACCAATGTGTGCGCGGTCATTATGTCATCGACTGTGATTTTTTCTAGGTCGAATAAGTTAAGTAAAATAGTGCGATTTTTTTTGGGTATAAAATGTCCCGCATCCGTCACAATGCTGCGTAATTCCTCGGTGGTTACCGCGTGCAGCGTTTCCTCAAAATTGACTTTAATGCCTAGAATGCGCACAAAAGCTTTGACGAATAGATTGACGAAAGAGACGATGGGATTAAATAGCCACAACAGCGGGTATAACAAGTAACTACATGCAAAGCCGAGTTTTTCGGGGTAAGCAGCAGCGATGACTTTAGGTGAAATCTCACTAAAAACTAGAATAGCGAAAGTGACGGCAATCGTGCCAAACATCAGTACAAATTTGCCTTCGCCAAATAAATTTACGCTGATTACTGCCACCAATGTGGATGAAGCCGCAATACAAAGCGTATTGCCCAGCAAAATAACACCGAGCAATTTGTCGGTTTTTGCCAACAATACACTTGCCAGACGCGCACCGCGATGGCCTTGTTTGGCAAGATGACGCATCCGATAACGGTTAAGCGACATCAAACTGGTTTCAGCAATGGAGAAGAATGCAGAAAATAAAAGCAACAGAGCTAATATACTTAGCTGCCAGCTTAAGGGGATATTATCCAATGAGAGTTAAATCGTTATTATAAAAGACCAAGTTTACCTGCTAATTGTCTTAAAAATCAAGTAATTGAATAATGCCGCGCTTATGGGGTGGCCCCAGCACCTTCTTTGTTGGGGTCTTTTTTCTCGATATCGCCAATTAAATTCGCACGATTCACGCCTAGCCACATGGCGATTGGACAAGCGACCAGCACAGAGGAATAAATACCAAACAAAATGCCGATGGTGAGTGCGAGTGCAAAATTGTGCAACACTTGGCCGCCAAATAACAACATCGAGCCGACCATGGTTTGTGTCATGGTGTGGGTAATAATGGTACGCGAAATGGTGCGGGTTATGGCGTTATCAATCACTTGCACCACATTGGCTTTACGCATTTTTCTAAAGTTCTCGCGCACTCGGTCGAACACCACCACCGATTCATTTACCGAATAGCCCAGCACAGCCAACACGGCGGCGAGCACGGTCAAATTAAATTCCCATTGAAAGAAAGCAAAAAAACCTAAAATAATCACCACGTCGTGCATATTGGCGATAATTGCCGCCACCGCAAAACGCCATTCAAAGCGGATTGCCAAATAAGCCATGATGCCCACGCAAACCAATAGCAGCGCCAGGCCGCCATTAGAGTATAGCTCATCACCGACTTGCGAGCCGACCGATTCCACGCGGCGTACCTCAACCTGTGGATCTGCAGTTTGCAGTGCTTTTGCCACGGTTTCAGAAAGCTGCGCAATTGACATGTCTTTTTTGAGAGGCAAGCGAATCAACACGTCGCTACTGGTGCCAAAATTTTGCACGGTGGCGTCTTTTAAGCCAATAGAATCAACCGCTTTGCGTATGCCGTCGATATTGGCAGCTTGCGGATAATGTACTTCCATCACTGTGCCGCCGGTGAAATCTACGCCGTAATTGAGGCCTTTGGTGGCTAAAAAGAACACCGCCAAAATAAAGGTGACCAGCGAAATGGCCGTGGTAATGCGGCCATAACTCATAAACGGGATGTCTTTTTTAATTCTAAATAATTCCATAATTTGTACTCTTAAAAATTCTTTAATTAATCTGGCTTATAAATTTGGCCGATAGAAAGTTTGTTTACTTTGCGGCGATAGCCATAAATTATGTTCACAATCGCGCGCGATACCAACACCGCGCTGAACATCGAGGTTAAAATACCCAGCACGTGCACCACAGCAAAGCCCTTAATTGGCCCAGTGCCGAACATAAACAAGGCTAAACCGGCAATTAAAGTAGTGACGTTAGAGTCAATAATCGTACCGAATGCACGCTCGTAACCCGCGCTGATACTGGCTTGTGGCGTATTGCCATTACGTAATTCTTCACGAATACGCTCGTTAATCAGCACGTTTGCGTCAATTGCCATCCCAAGTGCCAGTGCAATCGCAGCCAAGCCGGGTAATGTGAGCGTTGCTTGCAGCATAGAAAGCAAGGCAACTATGTAGGCAAACGGTGAGTATTCGGCCGAGTGCCCGTTTCCATTCAGAGGAGGTATATTTTTTTTGCCGCCCATGCCATTGGGGTAATTCACGGTTACAGGCGGGCTTTGCTGGTTGCCACTGTCTAC
>JANYGD010000078.1 GCA_025359405.1 Methylotenera sp.
TGCAGGTTTATCGTCCACTTTCGGGTAAATCACGTGTGCGGGCATAATGGCGGCTAAACCTTCATCAATCATCTGCCGAAACGGTTGCATATCGTTTTGTGCGATTTGGTCAAACTCGCGCTCGTCTATAGGAATCGAAACGTGCGAATCGGCCACCACAAAACCATGACCAGGAAAATGCTTGCCCACAGCCTGCATGCCACCTTTTTTCAGACCTTGCATGAGGCTAAAAGCCAGCTCGTTAATGGCACGCGCATCCTGATGAAAAGCCCGGTCGCCAATCACCAAGCTGTCGCCATAATCCATATCCAGCACTGGCGTAAAGCTAAAATCGATGCCATTTGCACGCAATTCTGCAGCTAAAATCCAACCCGCTTCAATGGCGAGCTCTTTGGCTTTTTTAGGATTTTCATCCCAAATTTTGCCAAATTCGCGCATAGGTGGGATTTTGGTAAAGCCGTCTCTAAAGCGTTGTACACGGCCACCTTCGTGATCTACAGCAATTAAAAGTGGAGGCTGGCGAACCGCATGGATACTGGCTGTTAGCGCACTTAATTGCGCGCAATTTTTGAAGTTTCGCGCAAATAAAATCACGCCGCCTACGAGCGGATGTTGTAATCTTTTGATGTCATCGGAAGTTAATTCTGTACCAACAACATCAAGCATCACAGGGCCTAAACTCATTTTCTGCCTTTAAAAATTAAGCTTTTATTTTAAACGATAAAGTGAGGTAATTTCTTTCACTCGCGCCGTATATAGCGGATCTGATTGATCGCTAGCTTTGGCGTGTTTTGGCGCAATATCAATTTTTTCAACTACGCTTAAACCCGCGTCTGTAATCCACTTCATCAACTCTTCGCGTGAGCGCAAACCTAAGTGCTCAGCCAAGTCTGACATAATCAACCACGCCTCGCCATCGGCATTCAAATGCGCTTTTACACCAGCTAAAAAGCCTTTCAACATCGCACTATTTGGGTCGTAAATCGCATTCTCTATCGGCGCGTTGGCCTTGGCAGGCAACCAAGGCGGATTACAAACGATTAAATCAGTTTTTTTGTGACCCGATGGAAATAAATCCGCCTTTTCAACCGTAATATATTGAGCAAGGTCAAGCTGCTTGATGTTTTCACTGGCACATTGCAGGGCACGCACATTATTATCAGTCGCCATCACCGCTTTTACTCCGCGCGTCACCAAAATCGCAGCGATGACACTCGTGCCAGTGCCAATATCAAACGCAGTTTTTACGTTATTAAGTGGAGTGCTATTGATTAGCTCTAAGTACTCACCACGCACTGGTGAATATACGCCATAGTGCGCGTGGATATTGGCTTGCAGAGCATCGATATAAATGCCTTTTTTACGCCATTCGTAGGCGCCTATCATGCCTAGCAACTCGCGCAAAGATAAGACCAGTTTTTCTGGGATTTTCTCAGCAATACTTTGCGTTATGGCCTCTTTTACCTCGGGAGCACGCGGCAAACTGCAACTGCCATGATGTAGTTCGATTAAGACTTTATTCGTAATATTGGCGCGCTGAATCTGCCGCGCGCGGTGCTGATGAAACGCTTCTGTCATCGTCGCGGCTGGCTTAATTGGTTTACGGTCTACACGCCGCGTAATCGCCTGCAGCAGCTGTTTTGCGTTTTGAAAATCACCTTTGTACAACAAGCCCGTGCCCTCGCAAGCCAATTTATACGCAGCATCTGCTTTGGTGGTGTCATCTGCAATCACTACATTTTTTGGTGGCGCAGCGTTCGCTTCGGATTGCCAATTGGCGGAGTTGGTTTTGTTTTTTTCTTGCCAAGTAAGGCTTAAGTTTTCGGTCAATGTGCTTCCAATGTAAAGGGATTAAAGTCGGTGTTGGTGTCGTAATAATCTTCGTGTTCAGCGCGTTTTAAAAACGCCACAATTTTGTACATAAATGGCGTGAATACTACCTCTACCATCACTTTTGCACTAAATTGCGCAAAGATAATCATCGGCATTTTTTCATCTGGAAATTCACCTGAGCCATAAAACGCCAGTGGGAAAAATAGCAGCGAATCCACCGCTTCGCCAAATATGGTCGAGCCAATCGTGCGAGTCCACAACCAGCGACCTTGCGTGAGTATCTTCATTTTGGCGAGCACAAACGAATTCACAAACTCGCCCGCGACAAACGAAACCAATGATGCCAAGGCGATGCGGCCCGTGGAGCCATATACAGATTGATACGCGGCCTGATCGCGCCAAAATGGGGCTGGCGGCAAGGCAACTATCACCCACGCCATAAAGCTGGCAAATGCCAAGCCTACAAAGCCCGCCCAAATCACGCGGCGTGAAGCGCCATAGCCATAAACTTCTGTGAGAATATCGCCAAAAATAAACGAAATTGGGAAAAACATAATGCCCGCGCCAAAAGTAAGCTGGCCAACAACTGGTAACGTGATTTGCGTGACTTTGCCTGGGCCAATCAAATTTGAACATACCAAAACAACCGCAAAGGCGGCCATGATGAAATCGTAATATTTGTATTGTTTACGCATGTTCTAAGCCATTCACGTCCAATTTATCACGCAACTGGTCACCCAATAAATTAATCGCCAAAATTAAGCTCATCAAGCTTAAACCTACAATTAGCACATAATGCGGCGCCACCAGCATATAGCGCACGCCATCGCGCAACATGGCGCCCCAGCTTGCATTTGGCGCTTGTATACCTAGTCCGAGAAACGACAAACTTGCTTCGGCGATCATTATACTCGCCAAGCTGTAAGTGGCCTCTACAATTAAAATTGAGCCTAGCAACGGCAAGATGTGTTTAATCAAAATACGTGGCACGCTAGCGCCTAGTGATTCTGCCGCAATCACGTGCTGGCGATTTCGTAAAGTTAAGGTTTGTCCGCGGGTTAATCTCGCGTAGCTCACCCAGCCAGTGATACAAAGCGCAATCATCAAATTAGTCATACCAGGGCCCAACACAGCAGCAAATGCAATCGCCAATAAAATACCTGGAAAAGCGAGAAATATATCAGTAATTTGCATCAACATTTGGTCCACTTTTCCGCCAAAAAAACCTGCCAGCAAGCCAATAAATACGCCAACAGTCATAGTAACCAGTGTCACTATAACTGCAATAGCAAACGATACCTGTACCCCTTTTAGAATGCGCGCCAAAATATCGCGGCCAAGATCGTCTGCGCCAAACCAATGCTGGGTACTAGGCGTGACAAGTATCGCGTTTAAATTAATGCTATTGCCATGCAAGCCGAAACATAGCCCTAGCAAAACGGCAAAAATCCAAAACACTAAAATTAAGGACGCAAATTTTTTCATTTGTAAAATAATGTGGAGTTAGACCATTCACTATCGCATAAATAATTTTCGGGCACTTCTGCAACTGCACCACTACTCGCTTCAATATCCCAAAGGTGCTCCCAGCCACCAGAGCTGTAATCAACCACAGTTAATTGATCTGCGCGTTTCCATTTTAAAATCCATTCATG
>JANYGD010000084.1 GCA_025359405.1 Methylotenera sp.
GTTGACCTGACTTCACCAACCGAATTGCTTCTTGCTTGAATTCTATTGTGTACTGCGCTTTTAATTGTTTCGCCTTCATTTACTGCTCCTTTAGCTAATTTTATCATTAGCTATGGACTCCAGTTTTTGAGGGCAAGGTCATGGCTACTTGGAAAGAAAGCAGCCATTCAACTTAGGTTTTGGTGGCAAGTATCGGTCAAAAACCGTCATTCGATTTAATCGTAAACTGCTCAAAATATCCAACAATTATTGATTTTAAATTAGAATGAAATCTATGAAAAACATTAACAGGATTGTCATCGGATTATAGTTTCATACGTTAACTAGCAACAATCAACAATAGGAGATTCTACTTGAAACACTTTCTAATTGCTGCTGCTGTAGCAGCAGCCACCGTAACCACTCCGGCACTGGCTGCCGATGTTGGCGTGTCTGTTACTATTGGACAACCAGGCTTCTATGGCAGAATTGATATTGGCGATTACCCTTACCCTCAGCCACGTGTAATCTATCGTCAACCAAGAGTGGTTGAGCACGTATATGTTGAGCAAGAACCAATTTATTTGCACGTACCTCCCGGCCATGCTAGAAACTGGCCTAAATTCTGCCATAGATATGATGCTTGTGGCGAACCTGTCTACTTTGTGCAGGATAGCTGGTATGAACAAGAGTACGCTCCGCGCTACCGGGAACAACATGGTGATCACCGTGACGAGCGCTGGGAAGATCGCCGTGAACACGAAGATGAACATCATGAGCGCGGAGATGGCCGTCGTGACGAGCGGAGGGATGATTATCATGGGGACCGTGGGGATGAGGGCCCGGGCAACAGTCAAGACCACAGTAACAATGGCCACGGCAAGCATAAAGGTCATGGCAAAAACCACTAGGATATCCGTTGTATACAGAATGCTGAGCGTCCGCTTAGGGTCGAAACTAGACATCAGTCATACTTAATATACTTAAACCGCACGTCGTCATTGGGCGTGCCGGTGAGCGCGCCGCCTTCATTGGCAGGTTGCCAGCCAATCACTTGCTCAATTTTGGCGGCTAATTCAAAATCTTTATCGGTGATGCCTTTGGCGTCGTGCGTGCACAATTTCACAATCACAAACGCGTAAGAAACCGTTAAATCAGGATGATGCCAGGCAGCTTCGGCCAAATGCCCAACCGTGTTGACGACCATCAGCGTCGCTTTCCAGCCGCTGGTTTTGTACTTGCGGCGTATCCAGCCATCCTCCAAAAACCAATGTGGAAGCTCGTTTTCGAGCCTTTGCTTGGTTTCGCTTTCTGAATAAACTTTGCCAGTCATTTAGTGAATCGAAGAGCCGATTTTGCCCAACTTTTGCTCATCAACGCCCTCTTCAAAATGAACAAAGTCGGTCTTTTTAATAATCCAAGATGAAAATGCTTTATCCATCGCAAAGTCACCAAACACTTGGTCAACAAGCCCAGTCTCAGTAATGGTTTTAAGCTTTAGCTTGCCCTCGTTTGGCTTATCCGATTTAACTAAAACAAGATGTTGTGCGTCTAATTTCTCTGCCAACCAAGCGGCTAAACTATCAGAAGTAACGTCCCAGTTTTTTGGAATATTATAGTCTGCCAGCACCATTTTACTGGGCAGCCAGACAATACCGCGATGCTGCCAAGTGCCTTCAGCGATCTCAAATTCACTGGTTGCCGTCATTAATGCTGGGTTTAAATTGGCCAACATCAAACCAAATTGATCCATCGCCAGCATTGCTAACCTGTGCGCGCAAGCGTCACTTATTTTAGATAATTTTTGCGCTTCACGTACGGCATCGGCAAACAAACCACCACCTGGCACAATGATTATTTTGCCATCGCTATGCTTTGCAACTACTTCTAACCAACGCTCTAACTCTGGTGAGCCTAATAAGCTGCCACCAATTTTTACCACCCACATGGATTTTTCCTTATCTCTTTCCATTTCGGCCTACCTTTCTTTTCTACTCAACTTGTTGAATACGAAATTTTGGTAATATTGTTGTTAATATCCTCAAAAATGGTATGGGTTGTTATTATTTTTTCATCATTAAGAAGCTTAATCAAAGCCTCATAAAAAATTTCATTACAGTTATAAAACTAGACGCTTTGTCTAGGGTTTCATTATATTCTTTTCTTTCATCCGAGTCTGCAACTATGCCGCCGCCCGCATAAAAACTCAGTTCATTTTGGTTCACTAGCGCTGTGCGAATCGCTATACTGGTATCCATATCGCCATCAAAGCCGATATAGCCAATTGCGCCACAATACAAACCACGTCGATGCGGCTCCAGTTCATCAATAATCTGCATGGCGCGCAACTTAGGTGCGCCAGTAATCGATCCGCCGGGAAAGCAATCTCGAAGCACATCCACAGACGTTTTGCTGGGCTTTAATTTGCCCACAATAATGCTGACCAGATGATGTACGTTAGCAAAACTTTGCAGCTGAAAAAGCTTATTCACTTTAACGCTACCTAGTGCACAGCTTTTGCTCAAATCGTTTCGCAGCAAATCCACTATCATCAAATTCTCCGCCTTATCCTTAGCGCTCGTCAATAGCTCCTTTGAGTAGGCTAAGTCTTGTTCTACATCATTCGAACGTGGTCGTGTGCCTTTAATGGGGCGGGTTTCGACGTGATTGCCATTGGTTTGAATAAAGCGCTCGGGCGAGTTTGAAAGCACTTGAAAACTTTCATTCTCGTTCAAAGGCAAATTCATATACGCCATAAACGGTGCCGGGCTAATCTCGCGCAATTTTCTGTAAACCAGCCAACTATTGCCGACCACTTCAGCCGAAAAACGCTGCGCCAGATTCACTTGGTAACAGTCACCCGCCTCAATGTAAGCTTTAATTTTGACAAACGCTAGGCTGTATTGCGGTTCGGGCAAGTTGGAAGTCACTGGCGTTTTAACTTCAAATTTTCTTATATTATTTTCTTTTAATGATGCCCCGCAAGTCCCATCGAATAAGGCTTGTAGCCTAAGCCAATTTTTTTGTGTTTCTGCATTTAAACCATGCGAAACTAATACACTTTTCTTTTCGCGATGATCCACCACCAGCGCCCAATCGTAAATACCTATCATCATTTCGGGCATTTTCACTGTTGGCAGCGCATTTGTCGGCAATTTTTCGATGCGCCGCGCCAAATCGTAGGCAAAATAACCCAACGCACCACCCGCAAAAGGCGCATCCAGAATTCGTTCTAGCTTAAGTGCGGGGTATTTACTGAGTATTTTTTTAAGCAACAAAAATGGATCTTCTTGCGAAGTTTTAGTCTGCCCATTTTGCGCAATGGTGGTGGTTTCGCCGCGCGTCACCAACGTAATAAACGGCTCGGCAACGAGAATGTCATAACGCCCATATTGGCTGCCAAGCATACCAGTTAAAGGATTGAGCATCTGTCCGCTATCGAGCAGTATCGCCCACGGTTGCTCGGCGATGCGCTCAAATAGCTGCGCGCTATCGTGGTGATATTGAATTTCGTGTTTAAGCATATTACCTTGCCAGCTGTTTTTTTACTAAAAGCGCCACCGCGCAAGCTGGAAAACAAACTTCTAAATCAGCATGCCCTGCAAAGCTCATGGATATTGGTTCATAGGCGCATCCAAAATCATGAGCAAGTGCTTTTACTAAAAAACTGCCCGCCCCAGCACCGATGATAGTCACACTAGGATTGAGATGCTTTAATACCGCCGCTTTAATTTGATTCATCTGCAAAGATCTGCAAGTATTCGCCAAAATTTTCCAAGTATTCATTGGTCTGTCTTCCACATCATGTCCAACCATTCTAGCGAGCCTACGTGCGCTTTCCGTGGCAGTTTTGCCTTTGCCGTCGGCGGTTTCTGCCATGTCATGTTCTGGCAAAAGTTCACCCGTTAATCGGTAAACATCCGCCATCGTTGCAAAATATTCTGCAGCCACATTAATTTCAACACTTTCAAATGGCAACTTTTGTGCCAATGCCATCACTGGTGTGCGCACCACGCCCGTGTAAACCAGACTGTCATCCTGCATGCGGTTCGCATCAGACAAACCATTCGTCACCACGTTTCCATTGCTAATCGCAATAATATCCGTCGTAGTGCTGCCAATATCCACCAATAATACGTCTTGCACGTGAATTGCAAGCGCGCTGGCGCTCGCATGCCAGTTGGTTGAGGCAATGGGGCTTGTATTTTCTGAAACGCGTTCTAGCGTCACAAAACCGCTATTTGCAGCATAAAAAAATGTGTCTTTTGCTAGCAATTTTGCAACTAAGGTTGAAATTTCAATCACACCTTCATGCCGATTTGCAAATAAATCCACCAATTCACCTGTCATAGTCACTGCATGTAATGCCTCGGAAGGCTCTATTTTAAAGGCTTGCATGGCATTGCCTATTGCGATTTCTAGTTGATCTAAACCACACCAAAGCGGACAAGGCAGCTGCAACACTTGCATCACTTCTCCATTTTCATTCAACAGCACAGCTTTTAGGTGCGCGCCGCCAATATCCCAACCAATAATGGGTTTAGATATGAAAAGTTCAGACATGAATGTTCACAACATTTTGTTGCAATTTTGGCCATTTAAAGCGCGGCTTCGTAAGTGTGTTGATAATCAGCTCAGCTGGATTCTTCCCAATAGCCTCGCGCAAACCCGCATAGCTAGTGGTTAAACGCGGATTTATTTCTACCACGATTATTTCGTCATTATCCACAATGACATCAATGCCCACATAACCCGCCAAATCTGGAAACGTTTTTGCAATTTGATTTGCGACCAATTCAAATTGTGGCCAATGTTCGCGCATGCCATTTATTACGCTTCCTTTGTAGCTAAGCCTATGATTATTAATCTCAATTAGCTGTGTATTACAACTTAATACATGCGCTTTGCCTTTTTTTATTATGCATGAAATGCTGGCGGACTCGCCAGGTTGATAAGCTTGAATCACATGCGTGAGTTGCTTATCATTTTGCTCAATCCAATCTTGCAAATCGTCCGCATTATTGAAGCACACGCTGTCGCTGCAACCCGCACCATCATTGGGTTTTGCCAGCCAAATCCAATGGCTTTTTGGCCAATTATCGTAAGTGTAAGTGGCTATCGTTGCAATGCCCGCCTCTTCTAAAGCCAAACAGGTCGCCATTTTTTCGCTGGTAATTTTAATGGAGGAAAGCCCACAACCCAATACCAGTTTGTCTTGCAGGACAGTGATTTGCGTTAAATAATGTAAGGTGCCATCTGTTTCTGGCGCGATTAAAAAAACCGCGTCGGCGCTTTTTATCTGCTCTTGCCAAATCTGCCAAACATCGTCATTGGCTTGCACTGTTATGCACTCGTCACATAGTATTGGCGCGCTTAAACGCACATCCACCGTGGTGCTAACACTATAATTTAAACTAGATAAATCACGTAGCAAAGCATCGCGCATCAACGCGCCTTCGCTTGTCAATGATTCAGGTAGTAACTCCGCACACAAGCCACCACCAGTGATAAACTCACACACAAATATTTTATTAAGTTTGATGATGCAAATAATCCCTGTGATTGATTTATTAGATGGCACAGTCGTACACGCAAAAAAAGGCGAGCGACAGCATTATCAGCCAATAAAATCTTTACTTACTCCATCCAGCAAGCCACTGGATATTGTGGCGGCTTTGCTTGATTTATACCCATTTTCGCAGCTTTATGTTGCCGATTTAAACGCTATACAAAAGCTTGGCGATAACTTTAACGTCATTCACGCTATTTCTCAAAAATTTCCGCAGCTTAAACTATGGCTTGATGCGGGCATCAGCAACAATCCTGAGCGTAATATTGTGCATTCTAACGTGATTTTGGGCAGCGAAAATTTTTCTATGCCTGAAAATAGGTCAAATCTAGAAAATTTTTTAACACTAAAACATCAGCTGAAAAACGATTTCGTATTATCCTTAGACTTTATGCCAAGCGGCTACCAAGGCCCTGCAGATTTGTTGCAAACTAGCGCCCACTGGCCACAAAACGTGATTGTGATGTTGCTGGCAAACGTAGGAGCCAACCAAGGGTTAAACACTGATTTAATCAATGAAATCATGGCACTCGCGAAAGGCCATAATGTCTACGTAGCAGGCGGGATAAGGCATGTAAAGGATTTGGCTATGTTAAAAAAAATGGGCGTACATGGCGCTTTAATCGCTACTGCTTTGCATCAAAAGCAGCTGACTTTCCGGCAGCTAAAAGACTTTTGCCAATAAAAAACCCGAGCAAGCTCGGGTTTAAATTCACTACAAATTTCTTACTCAAGATTAGCATGAAGCCCGCGCATGCTTTCTTCGGTCAAGCCTTTAGCAAAAATGATTTCAGAAATAACCGCTTCTAAGTAAATCAAAGTTGAAAGCTCAAATTGTGAGCCCATTGGCATGCCTTTGGTGAGTGGGAAGCTATTATCGTTGCCAACTTGGATAGTTAAATCCGCCACATCCGCCATGGCTGACGTTGCCTTCATCGAAACCACTGCTAATTTGGCGCCGACTGATTTGGCTTTTTTCACCAATGGCAACAAGGTTTCTGTGCCGCCTGAGCCTGAAATAATCACTAACAAATCGCCGGCTTTAATGGCGGGGGTAACGATTTCACCGATCATATTCACCTGGTAGCCGCTGTGCGTTAAGCGCATAGCAAAAAAGCGTGAAACCAAGCCAGAACGGCCTGCACCGCCAACAAATATGCGGCCTGCACCATCTACAAGTTTGATTAGTTTTGCAGCGCTGCTGGCGTTTGTCTCAGATAAAATGGTAGTAAGTCTACCTAAAATTAATTTTTGATGATCCATCTTAAATTCCTAACTAATTAAAATTATAAAAAATCCCGACGCATTGCTGGGTCGGGATTTTATTTGCTCGCATCAATAATTGCTTATTGCAATAATTACTGATTAATCGCTTATTTACCGTGAGCGATTTTTGTGATTTCAGCAGCAGAAGCAGCTGGATCAGCAGCGCCGTAGATAGCAGCACCAGCAACAATGATTGAAGCGCCAGCATCACGTACTTGGCCAGCTGTAGCCGCTTTTACGCCACCAGCAACTGAGATATCAACGCCTAATTTTAAACCAGCAACCATTGCCAAATCGCTAAATGGTGTTTGACCTGCTGCTTGTTGATCTAAACCTGTGTGCACGCCAATGATGTGCGCGCCCAATTTAGCCACTTCACGCGTACGCGCTTCTTTATCAGCCACGTTGATTAAGTCAACTTGTGCTTTTTTGCCGTATTTGTTTGCAACATCGATAATGCCTTTGATTGTACCAATATCAGCACAGCCTAACACTGTACAAATATCTGCACCGGCTTTGTAGAATGGCTCAGCTTCATAGTAGCCAGCGTCCATTGTTTTTAAATCAACTAAAATTTTGTTATTTGGGAATTTTGCACGTAATGTTTCAAGCATTTTGATACCGTTATGCTTAATGCATGGTGTACCAATTTCCAAGATATCTACGTGTGGTGCAACTGCAGTTGCTAATGCAACGGTTGCGTCAAAATCTAATGAATCTAATGCCATTTGGGTCATTGCCATGGTGTACTCTCCGATTAAAAATTTTATTAAACTTAATACTCAAAGCTAAAATACTTAAAGTAATTAATTAATTATTGATTGTAACTATATAATTTAGCTACAAAATTTTACAACTAAATCGTTTTGTTAATTGCCCTAGAAGCTAAGTTCTAATTGGCGTTTAACGAATTTGAAGCTGGACCCTCAATCTTAAGTGCCCAGCTTATTGTTGTCAATGTTAAACCGCAAATATTACAACTTAGTTACGGTTTAATGCAATTTTCTATATGACTAGAAATTTACAGTCTTGCGGCTAAAGCCACTTCTAGCTTGATTTGGTCAGCTACAAAACCGCGAATACCTTCGGCCAATTTTTCGGTCGCCATTGCGTCTTGGTTCAATTCAAAGCGGAACTCTTCTTCTGTCATTCTGGCTGGTGGTGCAGATTTTGCGCCGCCATCCTTCAACACACGAACCAAAGTACCTTCCGTCGCGGCTAAATCTTGCAACAAGTTGGGTGATACGGTTAAGCGATCGCAACCAGCAAGCGCTATCAACTCGCCCGTGTTACGAAATGATGCGCCCATAACCACGGTTTTAAAGCCATGCTCTTTATAGAATGCATAAATGTTGCGCACTGAAACTACGCCCGGGTCAGTTTCTTGTGTGTAAGTTTCGCCCGTTTTAGCTTTGTACCAATCTAAAATACGGCCAACAAAAGGTGAAATCAAAAATACGCCAGCTTCAGCACAGGCGCGGGCTTGGCCAAAACCGAATAGCAATGTGAGGTTACAATTGATGCCTTCTTTTTCTAAAATTTCGCCGGCCTTAACGCCTTCCCAAGTTGAGGCTAGTTTAATCAACACGCGATCTTTACCCACGCCAGAATCTTGATATAGCTTGATTAATTTACGACCTTTTGCCACCATTTTTTCCACGTTAAATGACAAGCGCGCGTCTACTTCGGTCGAAATACGGCCTGGCACTACTTTAGTGATTTCTAAACCAATCAGCACGGCTAATTTGTCGGCTGCGTTTTCAATTTGTGCTTCTTTGCTACCGCCCAATTTTTTGGCGTGCGCAATAGAGTCATCAATCAAATGCGCGTATTGCAGCAATGTGCTGGCTTTAAGTAATAATGATGGATTAGTTGTCGCATCCACGGGTTTAACGGTTTTAATCGCTTCTACGTCGCCTGTGTCGGCCACGATTGTGGTCATGCTTTTGAGCTGATCTAATAAATTTGCCATTGCATCCTCCTAAATAATTTAACAAAATTCTTATTGAAATTCAGACCGAGTATTGTATCCCAAAATTTTTATTTTCAATACGTCTTGCTTACATTAGCGCATGTAAAAGCAAAGTCGCCACGGTTAAATCAGCGCTGGTACCGGGGTTAAGGCCACGTTTTTTAAGTGCACTATCAAACCCTAATAAAGCGGTTTGATAATTTTTTGGATTGTAAGCCTTTAAAAATTCTTCTTCGTGCGCAATGGCTTCGTTCTGCACCAAACCAGCAATCGTGTCGCCGTATTTGCGAGTAATATGACTATCCTTAAATTTCGCCATATAATGCAAATGCGCCGCCGTTGTAGCCCAAGCGGGGCGCTGCCATAGTGCAAATGCATGCTGATAACACGCCAAACCATCCAAAACATCAGAAAAATTGTTGGTATATTGCTGCGCAATCATATCTCTGGAAGCCGCTTCCTGCATGGCTTGCAGCAAGGTGCAATTGGCGGGTTGATGCACGTCGTATTTGCTGCTACCCAAGCCAGCTGGGTTCGCCAAAGCGATCGCCTTAAAGGTATCGTCCGCGTCTTTTTGTGTAGTATTGGCCAATACGCCAAAAAGCTTGGTCAAATAATAAGTTTTGTCACCCACTATCAAAGCCGCGTGGATCAAGGGCGCACACAATAAAATGATGCCCAAATTTGTGTTCAAACCCACCAAGTCTTGTGTGGCTTGCACGCTCGCAAAAATACGCTCCCCCAAACCCAAATTGGGTTGAGTAATAACTTCCGAAACGACTTCTGCACTTTTAATTAAATCTTGCACCGTCATACCGTGACCATCGGCAAAAATGTGCACATTACCGGGCTTGAGTGCCTCAAGCTCTGCCATACAAGCGGCTTTGAAGGTTGCTGCTAGTTGTTGAGAATTCATATTTTGCTTAAAAAATCATCTGTTAAAGTTTGCGCAATATTCACTGAAGTAACGCTCTGCAGGCCGCGCCAGGCTGGGATGCTATTCACTTCTAACACCCACAATTTTCCATCTTTACCGCGAATCACATCCACACCGCAATAAGTAATGTCTAGCGCTGATGAGGCTTGCAGGGCGATTGTAAATACGTCTGCTTCCAGTGTCTTTTCGCATTTTGCGCCTTGCGCCACATTGTGCAACCAAGTTTCGCCAGTGCGCCGCATGGCTGCAACTACTTGATTATTCACTACAAACACACGGTAATCGTACGGTGCTTCTATAAACCGCTGCAAGTAAAACACACCATCCACAAACACATCCATTGGCACTGGTGGTTTAAGTTTATCCACTAGCCGCACGCCCGTGCCCTGCGAGCCAAATAGAGGCTTAATCACCAGCTGACCTTGTGTTCGAGTAATGTCATGAGCTTTTTGCCTTGATTCGCACACCCAAGTGCGTGGCGTTTCGATGCCATTTTGCTGCAACAAAAAACTGGTCATGGCCTTATCAACAGTGCGCTCAATCACTCTGCCATCGTTATAAATAAATACTCCTAGCGCTTTCAGCATGTGCAAAATATTCAAGCGCGTAGTAATTTGTTGTAGCGTTCCGCCAGCAATGCCGCGCACAAAAGCGGCTTTTGGAAGTGCACCAAAATGTGGGATTTTTATATGAGGTTTATCGTTAGAAAGGTCAATTACACAATCTTTCAAAGACACAAAAACCGCTTCTACACCTCGCACTGCAAAAGCTTGTTTTAGTTGCTCGCCATGCCAGCCCGCGTCATCTGTAAAAATTGGAATTTGCATTAGTTGTTAAAAGATTTTTCAATCAAATCTTGGCTAAACTCGCCGCCGGCAAAGCTATTATTCGTCTCAAGGTTAGTAATCAGTACTTTCGCTGGTGAAAATAATAGTGGGTCGATTTGATAAAAATCCATATTGTAAGATTTGAATACTTCCGCAAAGGTTTTTCCGTAATCTTTTGAAGCGCAGCTTGGCAATTCTCGTGCTAATTTCTTGGCTTCATCGTCGCTGCAATTTACGTTTAACGCGACAAATCCGCCAAATAAAATCGCGTCGTTGCTACGCCCCATTGCTGTCATAAAATCTTTAGAAACGGGTGGTAATAATGCTTCACCGCTTCCACTCACTATTTGCGTTAATGGAAAATGCAGCGTATGCGCCTTATGCAGCGCTACTTCTAGCACGCGCGCCACAATTTGCACTAGGCCTGAAACAGAGGTGGTTGGGGTTAAAATAAAAGTAAGGTTTACAGCAGCAACACCAGTATCGCGCGCGACTTTTTCAATAATTTCCACAGGCGGGATTTTGTCTGTCTCTAGCACCAACACGGTTTTTTGCGTGTTGTCTTTATAGTTGAGTTCTTTAAATAATTCTTCGCGCTGGGCGATTGCTCTGGCTGGTCCGCTACCGAGCGAAAAAAACTTTTCATGGCTTAGCGCCCAGCCCGCATATTGGCTGCCAAGGCAGGCCAATACTGGGTTTTTAGCCTGCACGTTAATACTTAATGGCCAATCTTTAAAATTCGAATTGTTATTAAGCTCTATTTTTCCTAAACCGCCCATGCAAATTTCCGCAATCAGGCGTCCCGCCTCAGCGCTGCCTTTATGTTGAATGCCTGCGTCAACAATAGTCGCGCCCGTTGCATGCTTCGAAACGCCAATATTTAGGCTATTTGCTTGCGAAATAAGTGTTTCGACTAATGGCTGGGTAAGCGCATTAATACTAGGCCATAGGCAAGTGTCTAGTTTTATCATTCAGCATTTCTCTTAATTTTTTTGCGCGTTGTTGCACCAAAACATGTGCCGCTTCTGCATTTTCTGCCTGCGCTAGCACACTACAGATAGGTGTATTTTGAGAGATTTTAACACTAGATGCTTCGCCTTCCGCGCTTGGGATATCTGTCACCCAATCTGGCCAAGTGAAGTCTGCTGCACTTCCTAAGTCATCGTCCGCGTACAAAATAAGTTGTGCATTTGATGTGTTCGCTTGCGGCTTAAAATCTATCAACTTGCCCGCGCAGCCTTCTAAATGTAAGTGAAGCAGGTTTTCGTACAAGTGAAATGTCGCGCTTAATCTTGGGTTGAGCTCCAAAATCCACAATGTTTCGCCGTCCAAAATGGCATCCAAATTATTGAGCCCACGCAAATTTAAGGCGCTCGTGAGTTGTTGCGCAGCATGCTTAAAGGTCGCACAAATATTGGGCTGCAGAGCAATAGCGCCAACCGCGCCCGCAAATCGATACGGCATTTCATTTGTAGGAGCAACCAATTGCTGATTAAAGTCAATTGTTTGCGCAGATTTTCCATCCGCCACAAACAGCATAGATATTGACGTTCCAGCAACTTTACGCTGAAAATAATTCCCTATTTTTGCCTGTTCAGCAGGCCGAATATGCATACCTCCCGAACCGCCAATTTTCTTTGCAAGCCAGTTACTAGGAGCTTCTGGCAGCGCTAAACGTACTTCAGGATGCGTAATTTTTAAGTCATCCAGTAACTTAAAAAAATTAATATCTTTCGCTCTTTTCAGCACTTCTGGTGCATTACCCAAAAGCGGAACGCGTTCTGCCACCCAAGCTAGCAAATCCGATGCATTATCAAACAAACTGCCGTACAAAAAACCGTCAACATCCACTAAATTAATGCTGGAAAAAATGCGCTTAAAATCATTTTCATCGACACCGTTTTCATGCATTTTTAGCTTGAAAGTTTGTATAGTTACGCGCTGTGTATCCTCATCTGCAAAGGCATCCAGCGCAATCACCTCGTAACCGCATGCCACTGCGGCTCGCGCATATCCACGCGCAGAAGGTGCCGCAATAATGAATTTTTTGCTCACAAAACTTAAACCAAACTACGCGCCATTTCAAATGCAGCCATAAACTCCAAATACAGCGGTTTATCCCTAGTTTTTTCGGGCACCAACATTTGTTTTAGTAGATTGTGTTGCGTCGTGTATTTCAAATTGCCAATCGCCAGCGCGCCAATGCCAAGCACGTGGCAACCCGAAATTTCGATGCCATCCATCATCACCTCCACACCCTCCGCGCCAGAAGGCGCTACCGCATTCACATCTACTATAATTTTTAAGGTTTTAGAATGCGCAATTTGCGCTGTCGAAATCACGCGCACACCAGCTGCAGCCGCACACAATACAACATCCGCGCCATCGAGAGTCGCTTGTTTTGCGGCTTCTGTCATGCCGCCCACAAAGCCGATATTAGTACCGTAGCGCAGGTTGTAATCGCTAGCCTTATCACGCGCACTTTCAAGGCTTCTATGTGCCACCAATTGCACCTGTGCGCCTTGCCTAGCGGCAATTATCGCCGCGCAGCCTCCCACTGGGCCAGTTGCCCCAAAAATAGCGATTTTCTTGTCTTTTAGGTTGGTTTTAAAATGTCGACTCAGGTGAAAATCCACCTTGGCCAGCATCGCCGCGGCAGTAGTGAATGCACCAGAAGGATCTGTAAAGATAGAAACTTGAAATGGCGGAAACGTGGCTTTTTTAGCGGCTTCAAACATATCCATCGCCAAATCGATATCGCGTCCGCCAATAAAAATGGCTTGGCGCTTTTGCCCGTTGGCACTGCGAGAAAAAATTGCATCTTGCACCAAACCTGTCACTTCGCCCAAGTTGACATTTACATACGGCATAATCTTGTCAAAACCCCCGTCATACGCCATGTTTACGTCAAACGGACTAGCGTTTTTGGTGGAAGTAAATAAATGTAAAATTGAGACTTTTTCCATTAAAATGGTCTACTTTCTTTCAATACGCGCGCCGTGATTATTACCTCGGCAAACATTAAAACTTAAATTTGATTTTCCCGCAAACGCTTGCTGAACGTTAGTTCTCAGGCGGCTTGCCTTCGCTTCATTTTCTAAAATCGCAAATCCAGTCGGTCCCCAAGAGCTTTGTCCCACGCACGCCACACCATTTTGCTGCAAATAATGCAAGACGCTAGCAACATCTTGGCTAGCGTAGCGCCCGCCTTGAATTGGCGCAAAATAATCGCCATTATAAGCCTGCAAATCTGCCATACATGCACCAAATACCAATAAATCTGCGCGCTGCAACGCTGGCAACATGTACAGCATGACTAAATCGCGCAATTGATGTTGGGCAGGTTGCAGCCTAGTAAAAACCTGAGCCTCAGCCGCGCCATGCACACCCACATGCGCACTATCTTGCACTAATAATACACTCCAAGTCTCAGGGAAAATTTCGCGCGCGATAAGTTTGGGTACTCCGTCCGCCTCAGCGCGCCCATTATCCACTAGGGCGCCGCCTTGCTCAAAGGCTGCAATACCAATACCAGAACGACTTCCGCGCTGTGCATGCATAGCGATTTGCGGAATCGTTAAGCTTAGTTCAAATAACGTATTTAACCCCGCGCCTATCGCCAATGCCATTTGCGTACCCGAACCCAAGCCTGCATGTTCGGGTATTGATTGCAAGATTTTGAGTGAAAAATTTTCTTCTATTTTAAGTGATTTAGCTATATTTTCGACGATTTTAGCTATATTTTCTCTACAGTTAGCATCAATTAGTGTTTTTTCGCTTTTTGAAATTTCTATTTGCGTGCAGGGTGCGTCTATGCTTGCCCCCAGACTGCCAAACATACGCCCTGCACTGCCATTCAAGTCAAAAAACCCCATGTGCAATCTGGCGGTGGTCGTTACCAATACTTTATCGCCGTTAATATTCATATTGATAGCTATTTTAACGCAAACGCTCAGATTGGCGTGGCCATTAATGTAACGTGACAAAAGCACGCTATTTTGGCAAAATGGCATATTAATTGGTGCACGGCAACATTTAAGGGATAAAGAATGTCAGCATACGCAATTCCATTTGAACGACTTCGCAACACTGATGTAGGCTCTGTTGGCGGCAAAAATGCCTCCTTAGGCGAAATGATTTCGCAACTCTCTGCCAAAGGAGTGCGCGTGCCTACTGGCTTTGCGACCACTGCGCACGCTTATCGTGAATTTTTAGCACAAGGTGGCTTAGATAAAAAAATTAATGATTTGTTGGATAAATTAGACGCAGATGACACGCAAGCATTAGCAATTTGTGGCAAACAAATTCGCGCTTGGATTATGGATGCCCCCTTCCCTGCAGCTTTAAATGCTGCGATTGCAGAAAATTACGCGCGATTAACCGACAACTCAGCCGCTGGCACCACGTTTGCTGTGCGTTCCTCCGCAACAGCCGAAGATTTGCCCGATGCCTCGTTTGCAGGACAGCAAGAAAGTTTTTTAAACATTCACGGCTTGGATAATATTAATCACGCCATTAAAGAAGTGTTCGCCTCGCTTTATAACGACCGCGCCATTTCGTACCGTGGGCACAAAGGTTTTGTTCATGCCGACGTAGCTTTGTCTGCTGGCATTCAACAAATGGTGCGCTCTGACATTGGCTGCGCTGGCGTCATGTTTACTATTGATACCGAATCTGGCTTCAAAGATGTGGCGTTTATTACATCAAGTTATGGCTTGGGCGAGACTGTGGTACAAGGTGCAGTGAACCCTGATGAATTTTATGTGCACAAACCATTGTTGGCGCTTGGCAAACCAGCCATCGTACGTCGGACCATGGGCTCTAAGCTCATCAAAATGGTGTTTAGCGATGCCACACAAGCTGGGAAAAGTACCAATACGGTTGATGTGAATCAAGCAGAATCTGAGCGTTATTCGCTAACCGACGCAGACATCTTAGAACTTGCCACTTACGCCATGACCATTGAGGCGCACTATGGTTGTGCTATGGATATTGAATGGGGTAAAAACGGCTTGGATGGCAAGTTATATATCTTGCAAGCACGGCCTGAGACGGTGAAATCGCAAGAATCATTAAGCAATGTAACTGAATCTTATAAACTGCAAAAGCATTCTGCCAAGCCATTAGTTGCTGGTCGCGCCGTCACGCAAAAAGTGGGCGTTGGGCCGGTTAGAATCGTACTAGACCCAGCTGACATGCACTTAGTGCAGCCTGGCGATATTTTGGTAGCCGATATGACCGACCCGAACTGGGAGCCCGTAATGAAGCGCGCTTCTGCGCTTGTCACCAATCGTGGCGGCCGCACTTGTCATGCGGCGATTATCGCGCGCGAGCTGGGCATTCCGGCCATTGTAGGCTCAGTCAACGCGACTGATTTGCTGCGTGAAGGCGAAATTGTTACCGTATCTTGTGCCGAAGGCGAAACCGGCTTTGTATACCACGGCGCGCTAGATTTTGAAGTGAGTAGCCAAGCAAACAGCAAATTACCGACACCGCCCTGCAAAATCATGATGAACGTGGGCAACCCCGATATGGCGTTTAGCTTTGCGCAAATTCCCAATGACGGCGTGGGTTTGGCACGGCTTGAATTTGTGATCAACAATATGGTTGGCATTCACCCCAAAGCCATATTAAACGCAGATGCCATGCCATCTGCGATTCAAGCAATTATAAAGAGCCGCGCTAGGGGTTACGCAAATCCTAAACAATTTTACATTGATAAAGTGGCTGAAGGCGTGGCGACCATTGCTGCGGCGTTTTACCCAAAGCCAGTCATCGTGCGCACTTCTGATTTCAAATCGAACGAGTACAAGAAGTTGGTCGGTGGCGACATTTATGAGCCAGATGAAGAAAACCCGATGATTGGTTTCCGCGGCGCAGCGCGCTATATGGCGGAAGACTTTCAGGAATGTTTTGCTATGGAATTAACTGCCATGAAAAAGGTGCGCAACGAAATGGGCTTAACCAATGTGGAGTTAATGTTGCCGTTTGTGCGCACGCTGGATGAAGCCAAAACGGTAACTGAAATTATGGCGCAACATGGTTTAAAACGTGGCGAAAATGGTTTGCGATTGATTATGATGTGCGAAATTCCATCCAATGCGCTGTTAGCTGAGCAGTTTTTGGAATATTTCGATGGTTTTTCAATCGGTTCAAACGACCTTACTCAGCTTACGTTGGGCATGGATAGAGACTCTGGCATCTTGGCTGATGGCTTTGATGAGCGTAATGACGCGGTGAAAGTGTTGCTAAAAATGGCGATAAACACTTGCAACCGCTTAGGCAAATACGTCGGCATCTGCGGCCAGGGGCCGTCCGATCATCCCGACTTTGCCGAATGGCTAGTGGCAGAAGGCATACAATCTGTCTCGCTCAACCCTGATACCGTGATTGCCACTTGGCAGCGTTTGACTAAATAGTGCAGATACAGCGCACGGTATTCTTTATCTCTGACGGCACGGGCATTACTGCGGGTGCACTTGGGCAACTGCTCGCGCATTTTCCGCAAACACATTTTGCGCAAATTAGATTGCCATTTACCGATTCAAACCAAAAAATTGATGACGCCAAACAGCGCATTCTCATTGCCAAAGCGGCCGATGGCATGCGTCCCGTGGTGATTATGTCGCTAGGTAATATTGAGCATCGCGCGCTGCTTAAAGAGGCTGATGCCTATTTTATTGACTTATTTAACACGTTTATCGACCCACTAGGGCTGGAACTAGCACAGGAACCGCTGACAGGCAAAGGCATTGCGCACAGTGTGATGGGTAACAGCTACCACGAGCGCATGGAAGCAATTAATTTTACGCTACACCACGACGACGGCATGACGCATTCTGGGCTTGAGGAAGCGCAAGTGATTTTGATTGGTGTTTCGCGTTGCGGCAAAACGCCCACTAGCATTTTTCTTGCTATGCAATTTGGCATAAAAGCGGCCAACTATCCGCTTATTCCAGAAGATTTTGAGCGCGGTGCATTACCAAGTGAGCTATCAAAATATACCGATAAGCTATTTGGTTTAACCATTAAAGCTGAGCGTTTACACTCTGTACGCAGCGAACGACGGCCAGATAGCGTCTACGCCTCACTTGAAAACTGTCGCAAAGAAATCGCCACCGCAGAAAATTTAATGAAAAAAGCCGGCGTGCCTTGTGCCGATTCAACTAGCCGTTCGATTGAAGAATTATCCGCAATTATTCTGCAAAAAATACGTAATCACGTTGAATAATTACAAAGTTACATCAAAATATGATGTAGCAATCCAAATAGCGCGAATGCGCCAATTAATTTAATCATATTTAGCTTAAATTTAAACAAAGCAAACCCCGCCACCAGCGTTGCCCCCAGGGCGACCCAATCAATACTTGCCTGCAAACCACTTGGCCAAAAAATATGCATGGCGAAAAACACCGCTAAGCTTGCAATTACACCCACTACGGCGGCGGTAATAGCTGTCAGCGGCGCGGTAAGCTTGAGATTATTTTGTGTAGATTCAATAAATGGCGCGCCGACAAATATAAAAATAAATGAAGGCAAAAACGTAAAAAACGTGACTATACAAGCCGCCATAATGGCCGCTACTAGCGGGTCAGCAATGGGCGCTTGGCTCCAGCCACCCACAAAACCCACAAACGCCACCACCATAATCAATGGGCCTGGTGTAGTTTCGCCTAACGCTAAGCCGTCCATCATTTGTGTAGATGTTAGCCAGTTGTAGTGTGTCACCGCGCCTTGATACACATAAGGCAGCACCGCATACGCGCCGCCAAATGTCAGCAATGCCGCTTTGGTAAAAAACCAACCCATTTGCGTAAATGTGGCATCCCAACCATAGCGCAACACCAATAGCAGCATGGCTGATAGCCAAATTGCTACGCCAATTGCTAAGAACTTAAACAATCCACGCATGCTAAACATTGCGTGCGCAGGTGTCGGCGAATCGTCATCAATGACAGCTTTGCCAAAGTGTTTATCGGCCGCTTTGTGACCACTGCCGCCAGCAAATAAATTAGGCACAAAGCGATTACCCAAATAACCTAGCGCAGCAGCAGTCAATACTATTAACGGAAACGGTATTTTAAACGCTGTAATCGCTACAAATGAAGCTGCAGCAATGCCCCAGAGAGCAATATTCTTAAGGACTCTGGAACCTATTCTATACGCTGCAAATAACACAATCGCCACTACCGCAGGTTTAATGCCATACAGCACGCCCGCCACGCTGGGCAGGTTGCCAAATCGCATATAAATGTAGCTGAGCAGCATTAAAATGAGCAACGATGGCAATACAAACAAACCGCCAGCAATGATTCCGCCGCGCGTTTTGTGCATCAACCAACCGATGTAAGTTGCCAATTGCTGCGCCTCTGGCCCAGGTAACACCATACAATAATTCAGTGCATGCAAAAAACGCTTTTCAGAAATCCAGCGTTTATTCTCTACCAAATCGTGATGCATAATCGCAATCTGCCCAGCAGGCCCGCCAAAGCTGATAAAACCCAGCTTTAACCAATACCAAAAAGCTTCTTTTAAGGTTGGCTTTGGTGGAGTTTCCGTTATTAAATATTTCATAAAAATCACTAAATAATAATCACAATTTGATTGTATCTATTAATTTGCGCAATAACAAAAAACTCTAATAATCCATTGGCACGCAAAATGCTTAATCCTAATTACTAGCAATTTACTAGTGTTTAAAGATACAGAAAGGTTAGGTTTAATATGTCTAGTACAACAAAAACAAGTTTAGATAAAATTAAAATGTTAGATCAAATGCTTGAAGATTTAGCAGGTGAAGAGTTTGAAGAAGGCGATGAGTCTGAAAGAGGCATCAGTGCTGGCGTTAAGCGTCACGATATCACTGAAGACTTAGATGTTATTGATCTCTTGCACTAATTTGTGTTCGAGGCTAACAGCAATTAAACATGCACTTGGCGGAGAGAGAGGGATTCGAACCCTCGACAGAGTTGCCTCTGTGCCACCTTTCCAGGGTGGTGACTTAAACCGCTCATCCATCTCTCCACAATCACAGTTGCAGCTGCGGATTATAGTCGATGTGCATCGCTAGACCAATATGAAGCACATTCAAAAGTGTTGAAAATTCGACAAAATTGATTTAATTTTAAGCAGCGCTAGCTTTTGAGTACGTAAGTATTCACCTCGCCTTTACCCTTTATTTCAATCAATCCACGAGATTCTAACTTGTGATTAGCCTTTAAAAGCTGATAGGTAAATTCACTCACTTGAATGGTGCCGGGCAAACTGGTTTTTTCCATGCGGCTAGCCATATTCACAGGGTCGCCCCAAATATCGTAAGCAAATTTACTGGTGCCTATCACACCCGCTACCACTGGCCCGCTACTGATGCCAATACGTATCTGTAATTTTTTCCCCGTTTGCTCGTTAAATACGGCCAATTCCTGCTGCATTTCAAGCGCCAATTGTGCAATCACCGTGGCATGGTCATCACGGCCAACTGGCGCCCCGCCGACCACCATATAGCCATCGCCAATGGTTTTAATTTTTTCTAAGCCGTGCTGATCAGCCAATCTATCAAAGCGCGAAAATAGCTGGCTTAATAAATCCACCAGCTCTGCAGGCGGCATCGAGGCTGTCATTTTGGTAAATCCCACAATATCAGCAAACAAAATCGTCACTTCTTCGTGGCTATCCGCAATACGCATATCGTTATCTTTTAGTCTATTCGCAATGGATTTTGGCAGAATGTTCAACAACAGTTTTTCCGATCTTGCTTGTTCCAAACTCAACTCAAACAACGTGCGCTCTTTTTGGTTTTGAAAGTAACGCATTACGGCATATAAGATGCAGGTAGTGCCAATAATATTCATTAGGAAAAAGGTATCTTTAATATGCGCAGGAATGGGTAGCGAATTACCAACGAATATGTAATTGAGCTTCCAAGAAACCCCTGCAAGCGCTAAAAATAAAACAAACCAAGGCGTGGATTGGCGCGTGCCCAAAATCATCAGCGCACCTATTGGCGACAAAATTGCCCAAATGGCAATGCCGCTAGAAGCCTCGTAACCACCAATCGCCCATTGCATAAAAAAAGGCATCACTAACAACATCACTAATTGGGTGAAAGTAAAATATTCGAATTTTTTACTACGGTAAAATATGAGTAAACTTGCATAAGAAACAATGATATACACATAAGGCACAGCCGCCATCATAGCGTAGCCTTCGCCTAAGCCTGAGAGCGTAAATATCCAAAAAATGCATACCAAGCTCTCGGCAAATACCAAAATAGTGAGAATGGCCTTGCCTAAAGTAGAATCGGTTGGATGGCTGATATTATGCCAAAATTCTCTCGTGGCAATACCAAAAGCTGTAACTGAATCGGTCATAAGCAAGCTTGTTTCCTAGTGAAAATGGTATTTATTTTATTTACTGCGCAAACTATATCGCATGCGACAAATGTTCGCCACATTCGCGCAATAAAAATTCGGTAAAATAACGTTTTCACTTGATTTGCTCGCCACTAAGGTTTATTGTTTAGGTTGAGCTTATTTCTGAAATCCTTTTACTGTCAAGGAGATACAGAAGGTTGAGCTGGCATTTGAATCAATTAAAAAATTTAACAACATAATGCGGGTTAGCAGGTAGAAATACTACATTTACAACAGAAAAACTAAAGGAGTTAGCATGGATAGCGATAATAAAGTAAGTAGCGCAAGTTTGGATACACTAAAAGACCTTGGCGTAAAACACCCTTACAAAGCCAAATATGATAATTACATCGGTGGCAAATGGGTTAAGCCGGTCGATGGTGCCTATTTTGACAATGTAAGCCCTGTGACTGGCAAAAATTTCTGCCAAATTGCACGCTCAAGCGAAAAAGATGTGAATTTGGCGCTAGACGCTGCACACGCAGCTAAAGACGCTTGGGGCAAAACCTCATACGCTGCGCGTGCGGTAATTTTAAACAAAATCGCCGATACGATGGAAGCAAACTTAGAAGCCATCGCCATTGCTGAAACCATTGATAACGGTAAACCATTGCGTGAAACCACTTATGTAGATATTCCATTGGCGATTGATCACTTCCGCTATTTTGCTGGCTGCATTCGTGCGCAAGAAGGTTCAGTATGTGAAGTAGACGAAACCACCGTTGCATATCACTTCCACGAGCCACTAGGTGTGGTTGGCCAAATTATTCCTTGGAACTTCCCAATTTTAATGGCAGTTTGGAAACTAGCACCGGCCTTGGCTGCAGGCAACTGCATCGTGCTAAAACCAGCAGAACAAACGCCTGCTTCTATCATGGTGTTGTTAGAGTTTATTGCTCACTTGTTGCCAGCTGGCGTGCTAAACGTGGTGAACGGCTTTGGTTTAGAAGCAGGCAAACCGCTTGCAAGCTCAAAACGTATTGCAAAAATTGCATTTACAGGCGAGACTTCTACTGGCCGCTTAATCATGCAATACGCATCACAAAACTTAATTCCAGTCACTTTGGAATTAGGCGGCAAATCACCTAACATCTTCTTTGAAGATATCATGGATGCTGACGATGCTTACTTCGACAAAGCTATTGAAGGTTTGGTGCTGTTCTTGGTGAACCAAGGTGAAGTATGTACTTGCCCATCACGCGCATTGATTCAAGAATCTATCTACGAAAAATTCATGGCACGTGTCATGGTACGCGTAAAAGCGGTTACCCAAGGTAGCCCATTAGATATGAACACTATGGTTGGCGCTCAAGCTTCGCAAGAGCAAGTAGAAAAAATCATGAGTTACATGAAAATCGGTAAAGATGAAGGCGCTGAGTTGCTCATTGGTGGCGCACGCAAGGTGCAAGATAACCCTGCAATTAAAGATGGCTTTTATATTCAGCCAACCATCTTTAAAGGCCACAACAAAATGCGTATTTTCCAAGAAGAAATTTTTGGCCCAGTATTGTCAGTAACCACATTTAAAGACGAAGCGGAAGCTTTGGCAATCGCTAATGACACGCTTTATGGCTTGGGCGCTGGCGTTTGGTCACGTAATGGCAACCGCGCATACCGCATGGGTAAAGCCATTCAAGCGGGTCGCGTGTGGACGAACTGTTATCATCTGTACCCTGCGCACGCAGCGTTTGGTGGCTACAAACAATCTGGCATTGGCCGCGAAAATCACAAAATGATGCTCGATCATTACCAACAAACCAAAAACTTGCTGGTAAGCTACAGTGAAAACAAACTAGGCTTCTTTTAATTTAGAAGCTTAGTTTATTTAAAGGGCGGGGTTAATCCTCGCCCTTGTTGTTTCTGGCGTTAGTTTTGAGGTAAACTGAGTTTTTAGGAGTAACGAAATGGACGATGTTCAAACAGCACAAGTCACTCGGGTAGATAGCACAGAAGCTGCGAATCAATTAATAGACATGCTGCGTGCTAAATATGGCGAGCTGATGATTCACCAATCTGGTGGCTGCTGTGATGGCAGCACGCCCATGTGCTTTGGCAAAGGTGAGTTTCTATTAGGCGCTTCCGATGTGCAGTTGGGCGAAGTGCACGGTGTAGGCTTTTACATGTCTGAATCTCAATTTGCCTATTGGGAACACACGCATTTAACGCTAGATGCCATTCCCGGCATGGGTGGCCAGTTCTCGTACGACAACGGTACTGGTATGCGCTTTCACATTCGCTCACGGCTTTATTCTGACGAAGAATGGGCTGTCTTAGAAAAAACCCCGGTCAAGCACTGCAGTTAATAACACCAAAATTAACTAGCCATAACGTGTGAGTTTCATCCTTGTTTAAAACGCCCTAACTAAACCCTCATGGGTGAGTTTGTATTGATAGTATTTCGCTTCAGCGCCGCATTAAACTGATTAATGGGTACCGGCTTTCCAAACAAATATCCTTGGTAGTGCTTACAACCATTGCTCAAAAGCAGTTCTCGCTGCTCTTCTGTTTCTACACCTTCTGCAATAACATCCAAGCTTAGACTTTGCGCCATTACAATAATGGTGCGCACAATGGATTTATCGTAGTTATCGGTAACAATATCGCGCACAAATGTTTGGTCAATCTTGAGCTGATATAGCGGCAATCTTTTGAGATATTGCAAAGATGAATAGCCAGTACCAAAATCATCTAGTGAAAACTGCACACCAATTTCACCTAATTCAGCCATGGAGACGATAGTGTCTTCAATATTTTCCAACAAAAGGCTTTCTGTCAGCTCTAGCTTAAGTTGTAGTGGATTGATATTATGGCGCTTTATAGCAGCTTGTACTTGATGCACAAAATCAGCTTGACGGAAC
The DNA here is from genome assembly GCA_025359405.1 of Methylotenera sp. Classification (GTDB taxonomy): domain Bacteria; phylum Pseudomonadota; class Gammaproteobacteria; order Burkholderiales; family Methylophilaceae; genus Methylotenera_A. Next base: position 23,821 of record JANYGD010000084.1, read on the forward strand.
TGCTTCGCGCTCACGTTGATTGACAGCGTAAGATGGCGAGTGTGCGCATTTTTTTGCCAGGTCTTGATTTGAGTACAAGCTACATCTAACAACCAACTTCCAATTGGTATGATGAGCCCAGTTTCTTCCGCCAACGGAATAAACTGTGCGGGAGACACTAAGCCGCGTTCTGGCTGTAGCCAGCGAATTAAGGCTTCTGCACCTATAGGGTTACCCAAATTATCCACCTGAATTTGGTAATATAGCTGAAACTCCTGATTATCGAGTGCCTTGTGCAATTCGCGCTCAAGCAACATACGAGCAGTGATGCTCGCCTGCATCTGAGGGTTGAAAAAGCGCATGGTGTTTCGACCCGCTTTTTTAGCCTGATACATAGCGATGTCAGCTTGTTTTAACAACTCCTCAGTAGTAACTTGGTGATTGTTAAATACAACAATCCCAATACTAGAGGTAATATGGTATTTATGCTTATTAAGCTGATAAGGTTGATTAAGGGCTTCCAGAATTTTATTGGCAATAGTCTCAGTCTGCGCTGCTGCTTCTAGATCTTGTTCACTCAGGTCTTCCAGTAGCATCACATATTCATCTCCACCCAAACGCGCGACCGTATCGCCCTCGCGTACACACGTTGTCAGGCGCTCAGCGACCTGTTGTAATAGCAAGTCGCCTATATCGTGTCCTAGCGAATCATTTAAATCCTTGAAATGGTCAAGATCTAAAAACAACACTGCCCCTTGGCGACCACTACGCGTACTGGTGGCCAATGCATGTTTGAGTCGATCCAAAAGTAGCCGCCGGTTAGGCAACATAGTTAGCGAATCAAAAAATGCTAATTGCTGAATCTCCTCTGCCGCTGCTTTAATCTCACTAATATCAGTAACTGTACCCACATAATGAGTAACGACATCACCTTCAGTTTTGACAGCTGTGATAGTGAGATTCTCAGGGAACACGTCGCCATTCTTGCGCCGATTCCAAATTTCTCCTGACCATCGCCCAGTACTTTTGATGCTATGCCACATGGCTGCATAAAAAGCCGCATCATGTCGTCCTGAACTGAACATATTAGGGTTTTTACCAATCACTTCGTCATCGGTGTAGCCAGTGGTTCTAGTAAAAGCCTTATTCACTCTCAAGATTTTGTTTTCAGCATCAGTAATCATCAAGCCTTCCTGCGATTCAAAAGCAGTGGCAGCAATACGCAACTCAGCTTCAGATTTTTTAACCGTAGTAATATCTTCAAGCGTGATACGCAACATTGATTGTTCGTCCTCATCATCCATGCGTACGCAATTAAGATTTGCATAAAAAGTCACGTCGTTTTTAAGAGTAAACTTCAGATCAAAACTGAGCTCTTCGCCTTTATTTAGCGCCTCCATAGTCAAAAACATACGAGACCAGCGACTTTTGTCATCTTCAGCAATAAATTGCGTAAAGCGCTCATTTAGAATGCTTTTATGATCCATACCGAACATCGCCGATGCCCGCATATTAAGCTGAGTAATCAAACCATGTTTGCTGATAGTAAGGTAACCGATAGGGGCATACTCATAGAGATCTTTGTAGCGTGTATGCGATTCCTCCAACGCTATCTGCGCCTTTTGCAAGACTAGGTGTGTAGTTTTTTGCATGGTAATGTCAGTTTGCGTGCCAATCATGCGCAAGGGCTTACCATCGCTGTCGCGATCGACGATGATGCCTCGGCTAAGCATCCATTTGTACTGCCCGTCTTTACACTGCACGCGGTATTCAACCACATATAAATCAGACCTGCCTTCAAGATATGCTTGCCCAGATGATAATACATTTGCCATATCATCTGCATGGATGCGCGATATCCAATCCTGGCGATTAGTCATTACGTCATATTCAGAAAACCCCAACATCTCTTTCCAGCGTTTAGAATAATTAGCTTCTTGTGTCTGAACATTCACATCCCATACCCCGTCACCAGAGCCTTCAATAGCAAATTTCCAGCGATATTCGCTCTCTTTTAGTTCTTGCTCAATCTGTTTATGTTCAGTGATGTCGGTGATAAAACCATGCCAAAGCACGTCGCCTTCACCCGCATGCTCTGGAGCTGAGTTACCTAAGATCCAACGCTCAGTACCATCTTCAAATTTCACCCGAAACTCTTCGTGCCATGGAGTTAGGTCTTTTGCAGAAACCTGGATAGAAGTAATAAGGTCATCGTAGTCATTAGGATGAATAAGCGCAAATGCTTTGGATGCATCCTCGCGCACCTCCTCCGGACTTAGATGAAATATTTGATTGATGGCTTCGCTAGCATAAGAAAAACAAGAACTGCCGTCAGGCCGCATGCGAAATTGATAAACAAACCCAGGTAATCGACTGGCAATTTTCAACAGCCGATTTTGCGCCTCATACCGTATCTCTTCAATCCGCTTGAGCTCGGTAATATCGCGTAGAAAAAACACAAACTGTCCACCTTCTGCGGGGTTATACTGCGCACTGGCTTCGACATGGAAACTGCTTCCATCCTTGCGGCGATGCGTGGTTTCGAAGCGGTCCTCGCCGTTTTCTATAATCTTTTCTATATGCTCTGCAATTTCAGCGGCTGATTTAGTGCTGATATCGCTAATCTGCATAGCTAAAAGTTCCTGCTTGCTATAGCCGCTCATTTGGCAATAGGTATCATTAACCTGTAATAGCCTCAACTGCATGTTCACTAGCCAATAGCCACTCATAGCTCCGTCAAGAATAGCCAGATGTTGCTCAGCACTTGCGCTGATGATTTTCTCACGTTCGTTAGCTTCAAATAACAGCGCTAAGTTCTCAAGTATTCTTCTATTATTTTGAAATAAGCTAAAGACTATAAAACCAACATAGAAAAATCCGGCTACCGCCATCACTACAGAAATGCCATCATCATCAACAAACAAGCGGATAATGATTGGTGAGGTAACAGTTACAACAAACGTAATCGCACTTACAAGATCAGCTGAATATGAAATCACTACAGCAGTCGCCATGCCTATCAATATAAAAACTAAAAATATCTGATGTACAGGGTCGCCAGTAAGATACATTAAAACGCCAGCCGAACCCCATACTGAACCTGCTGCCAAAATGCCTAAACGGAATTTTTTTAATCTAGCTTGAAGGGTGGGATAATCATTTACGGGTACGCGTTGATATTTTCTAATTATTGCTAATCGAACCAGTGTAACCAATGCCAAAACGACTAGCCAAGAAAAAATCAAAGTGAGTGTGACTTTGCCACTCATTGTGTAGGTTAACATAATCGCGAGCAACGTAGCAGTAAAAATTGCACCCTTACTATTGGCACATAAATATGCCAACTGCGCGGATAGTATTGCCATTTTTTTATTCTGACTATCCATTACTCGCCACCTATATCCTAAAGTATGCAGCTTGTTATTTTGCTTAACAAATAACTTACCAAACGCATGTAAACGGAATGTGTAGTACGATTTATAATGAGAATTTTTAAATCCATTGTTAATAAACCCAAGCTTAAGCGTAATTATGAATTGTCGTAACGATGTAAGTACGACAATTGTTAGCTTAATTTAGCTAGGGTTGTTGACAATATTGAAATCAGCAAAAAGTCTTCTGCCAATTTTCATATCTCTGTAACAATAAACTTCTTTTTATTCTTATTGCATCGCTGCTGATTCTGCATACAATTACTCGAGAAGTCAATATGACATGTGTTTTAAGAAAACAGCAGCAAAAAAAGATGTTTTAGCAAAATTCTGTTTTTACTGAAGCTAATTTTGTAAATTAAGGTAAAATTACGGTTGGCGGGCCTCCCCGCATTGTAAAGTAGCCAACCTGGTCAGATGCGGAAGCAAGCAGCCACAACTATTAAGCAAGTGCCGGGGGCAAGGCTCGCCTCCTCCCTAAACCTACTGCGTGACTCATCTGCTTCGTTACGCGGTACTCGCAACTTCGCTGTACAACCACGTACTATCTTAGTTTCTGCGCGCCGTGCGCCTTGCAGCTGTGCCGCTCGTTACAGTTTTTTTGCAATTTAGCAATAATTTAGTCTTAGATGAATTGCTAATTTTCAGCTAAAATTTAACCTATGTCATATCAAGTCCTCGCGCGAAAATACCGCCCAAAATCATTCGAAACTTTAGTTGGGCAAGACCACGTCGTACGTGCGCTTACCAATGCGCTTGAGCAGCAGCGCTTGCACCACGCCTACTTGTTCACCGGCACACGCGGCGTCGGCAAAACCACCCTTGCGCGCATTTTGGCCAAGTCGCTCAATTGCGAAACTGGCATCACCGCCAGACCTTGCGGCGTGTGCAGCGCCTGCACCGAGATTGATCGTGGCCGCTTTGTTGATTTATTAGAAGTAGATGCCGCCAGCAACACGCAAGTGGATGCCATGCGCGATTTACTAGATAACGCCCAATACGCGCCGACTGTGGGTCGTTTTAAGGTGTACATCATTGATGAAGTGCACATGCTATCGAAAAGCGCGTTTAATGCCATGCTAAAAACGCTAGAAGAGCCACCAGCGCACGTTAAATTTATATTAGCCACTACTGACCCACAAAAAGTGCCAGTGACCGTGCTAAGCCGCTGTTTGCAGTTTAATTTACGGCAATTGGCCAGCCCAACTATTTCAGAACATCTGCAAAACGTACTCAACCAAGAAAATATCACATTTGAACCTGCGGCGATTAGCCTGATTGCACGCGCTGCTGCTGGCAGTATGCGCGATGCGTTGTCGCTGACGGATCAAGCGATTGCCTACGGCAATCAACGCGTGAATGAAGCGAAAGTGCGCAGCATGTTGGGCGCGATTGATCAAAGTTATTTATATGAAATCTTACATGCTCTACAAGCCAATAACGGTGGAGAGTTGGTTGAAAAAGCCAAGCAGATGGAAGCACGCAGCCTTTCGTTCGAGGCCGCACTCAACGATTTAGCCAATTTGCTGCACCAAATCGCCATCGCGCAAAGCGTGCCACAAAGCATTGCTGACGATTTGCCAGAGCGTGGGCAATTGTTGGATTTGGCACAAAAACTATCGCCTGAAACCTTGCAGCTTTATTATCAAATCACCCTGCTTGGCCGCCGCGATATTGGCTTAGCGCCCGATGAGTACGCAGGCTTTACCATGACTTTGTTGCGTATGCTAGCGTTTGCACCAACTGAAAAAGTGGCAGATAATAAAACAGAAAAAACAGCTGTAAAATCGACAGAAAACACACAAACTCAAGCGCCAGCCAAACAAGCAGAACCTAAACCATTTAAACCAATTGAAAAAGATGCCCCTAGATTCGAGCATTCTATGGCAAGCCTGGGAGGCAATATGCATGCGGATCCCAGCTCGATTGTTTTCGATGGCAATTGGCGTAAATTAGTCGAGCAAAACCTTAAACTTGGCTTGGCGCGTGCATTAGCGCAAAATTGCGAACTTGTGAGTTACGATGAAAATAGCTTTACTTTGCGCGTTTCTGAGAGTCAAAAACACTTGGTCAGCGCGAATTATCAAGACAAGTTATCTGCGTCTATCAATGAATATTTTGGCAAAAAAATCCGCTTAAACTTTGAAATTAATGCTGAGGCTAATACGCCTGCAAAACAGAATGCCAGCCAAAAGGCAGTTGTACAATCTGGGGTGGAAGCGTCGATTATGCAAGACAGCTTTGTGCAGGCGCTGATGCAGCAGCTTGATGCGACCATAATTCCGAATTCCATCAAACCAAATTAGGAGAAAAATATGATGAAAGGTGGCATGGGCAATATGATGAAACAAGCCCAATTGATGCAAGCGAACATGCAAAAAGCGCAAGCTGAGCTCGCAGTGACCGAAGTAGAAGGCGTCGCCAGCAACGGTATGGTGAAAGTGACGATGACTTGCAACAACACTATGAAACGCGTAGTAATTGACGATGCAGCCATGGACGACAGGGAGACGCTGGAAGATTTGATATTAATCGCGCTCAATGACGCAAGAGCCAAAGCCGAAGCGACCTCGAACGCACGCATGAGTGGTATCATGCCGGCAGGTATGAAGTTGCCATTCTAACTTTCATTTGTGAAAAATCCACCTGCTTTAGAGCAACTCATCGATTCTCTGCGCTGCCTGCCTGGCGTTGGTCCGAAATCCGCACTACGCATGGCGTATTACCTGCTGCAGCGCGATAGAAAAGGTGCAAATGGCCTCGCGTTATCGCTTGAAAATGCCTTACAAGTGCTTAGTCACTGCACGCTCTGCAATAATTTTTCTGAAACGCCAATTTGCCCGTTATGCGATTCCGAAAAACGCAAGGCTTCAATGCTGTGCGTAGTAGAAATGCCCACCGATTTAATGATGATGGAACAAACGCAATCTTACAACGGAATGTATTTTGTATTAATGGGCAGATTATCGCCGCTTGACGGCATTGGCCCGAAAGAAATTAATCTCGATAAACTCATTAAGCGCGCGCAGGATGGCATAGTGAAAGAAGTAATTTTAGCCACCAATTACACGGTAGAAGGCGAAGCAACCGCGCACTATATCAGCGAACTACTTAAAACGCGCAACATCGCTGTAAGTCGCATCGCACGTGGTTTGCCGATGGGTGGCGAAATAGAATATGTGGATAGCGGGACGCTCGCTCAGGCCATCTTAGAGCGCAGAGGTATTTAAGCAGAAATATTTAGTAAGCCCAACAAATCCTTCGGCGTTTCTATCAGTGCATCCGCACCCCACTCGCTTGGCTTATCGCTCACATCAATATAGCCAAATAACGCCACCACAGTTTTCATCCTAGCCGCTTTACCTGCTTGGATATCACGCTCGGCATCGCCCACATACACGCACTGTTGCGGCTTAACCCCTAGTTGTTTGCAAGCCAGCAATAGAGTTTCTGGTGATGGTTTTGGTTTTGATGCATCATCCCCACTCACCACACAAGCTGTGCGCTGATGCAAGCCCATACTTTCGATTAAGCGCAGTGTAAAACGACCTGGTTTATTGGTGACAATTCCCCATTTTAAATCTTTATTTTCAATAGCTTGCAATAATTCCGCAATGCCATCAAACAACACCGGGCTGCGCGTAAACACGGTATCGTAAATCGCTAAATATTCATCGCGCATAGCGATAAAATTGTCGTCACTTGGTGTGATACCAAAGCCTAGACCGATTAATCCACGCGAACCGTGCGACGCGAACGGGCGAATCATCGCATCGCTTAAGATGGACTTTCCATGTCGTTTTAGCTGAATATTAAGCGCATAGCCTAGATCAGGCGCGGTGTCGACGAGTGTTCCGTCAAGATCGAAAAGTATCGTGCTTATCAAATCTTGCCTAACCTTTAATCGTGTGCATCATGTAGTTGACTGAAACATCATCACCCAACCAATAATGCTGCGTGATGGGGTTATAACTCATGCCAATTTGATTGATTAACGATAAGTCTGCAACCCGCGCCCAGCTTGCCAACTCAGAGGGTTTAATAAATTTTTCATACTCGTGCGTGCCGCGCGGCAACATGTTTAGAATGTATTCTGCACCTATCACGGCAAATAAATAAGATTTAGGATTACGATTTAATGTAGAAAAGAAAACATGCCCACTCGGCTTAACCAAAGCTGCACAGGCGCGCACCACGCTGGATGGATCTGGTACGTGTTCCAGCATTTCCAAGCAAGTCACTACATCAAAACTAGCAGGTTGTTCTTCAGCCAATTTTTCGACTGCAACTAAGCGATAAACCACTTCAACGCCGCTCTCTAAACTATGTAACTGTGCTACTTTCAGGGCTTTTTCGCCTAAATCGATGCCAGTCACTTTTGCACCTTTTTCTGCCATCGATTCACTCAAAATGCCGCCGCCACAACCTACATCCAGTACCGTTTTGCCCGAAAGGGAGACCGCTTTATCGATGTAATTAAGTCGCAAAGGATTAATATCGTGCAACGGTTTAAATTCGCTAGTTTTATCCCACCATTTATGCGCTAACTCACTGAATTTATTGAGTTCTGCTTGATCTAAATTAACATAGTCCAAATTACTCATACTGTTGACTCACTAGACTTAAATTGTGCAACCTTGAATTGCTCAACTTTACTCTGCCATTTATTGATAATGTCGCTGAATTGTTGCGGCTCTACATTGCTATAGACACCATTGCCGCCATTCGGTTTGTGATATTTCAAATCGCCATTCACCCAAACATGACTTACTTGCTCGCGCCCAGCCACATAGACCAAATGCGAAGCTACATCAAAGCATGGCTGCATGTTCATATCACTCATTTTAACAGCGGTTAAATCGGCCAACTTACCAATTTCTATGGAACCTATTTTATCATCCAATCCCAAAGCTTTAGCACCATTAATCGTGGCCATTTCCAACGCTTGGTGTGCAGAAATTGCGGTGGCATCGCCACTTTGCCCTTTTGCCAGCAATGCAGCTAATCGCATCTCTGTAAACAAATCTAAGCGATTATTGCTAGCCGCGCCATCAGTCCCTAAGCCAATATTGATGCCATGTTTGGCGTATTCAGCAATCGTTGCGGTGCCAGAGGCCAACTTCAAATTAGAACTTGGGCAGTGCACGATGCTGCAACCATGTTCAGCCAGCAATTTAATTTCGGTATCATCCAAATATACACAATGCGCCAAGGTTAAATTGGGCCCTAATAAACCCAAATTCGCTAATCGACTCAACGGCCGCAAGCCATAAGTTTGTTCGCTTTCGCCAATTTCATGTTGCGTCTCATGCATGTGCGTATGCACACCAATATTGACTTGCTCAGCTAACGTCATGATGCGCTCAAACGCTGCATCTGACACCGTATAAGGCGCGTGTGGTGCGAAACTAAAGCTAACCAAAGCTTCGTCACGCAGTGCGTCGCGCGCCTCTAAGCCTTTGTTGATATAGCTTTCCGCATCATTAGCGTAGTTGGTCGCAAACTCTAACACCACTAGTCCTAAATTAACACGCATGCCTATTTGTGCACTCGCCTCCGCAGCCGCTAGCGGATAAAAGTACATATCATTAAAGGTGGTAATACCGCCACTTAACATTTCCGCACAAGCTAGCAGCGTACCATCACGCACAAAGCTGGGCGACACCAATTGTGCTTCAGCGGGCCAAATATGTTTTTCTAGCCATAGCATGAGTGGTAAATCATCGGCCAAGCCACGCATTAGACTCATGGCGGCATGTGTGTGCAAGTTAATTAACCCCGGCATTAAAACTTGATCATTCAGCTGAATCACCTCAGTTGCTTGATAATTTTCTTGGGCAGATGAAATTGCACAAATATCAATAATGGTACCCGATTGAACAACAACGGCCTGACGCTCTAGCAATGTAATGTGGGGAACAATAGGCAGCAGCCAACGGGCTTCAATGATTAAATCTACTTTTAATAAATCAAGCTGTGTTTTCATATGGCTATTATAACGATTTAAACCATCTCATTTGAAAACGTAGACAATAAAAAACCCCGCTTGCGCGGGGTTTGTTTTTACCAATCCGACTTAATTACAGCCAGATTCTTTAGTACCTTCGGCACGAATTTCAACACGACGGTTTGGTTGTAAGCAAGCAATCAATTTCTTCGTTGCTTTGTTACCTTTACATTGCACTACAGGCTCAGATTCACCCTTACCAGTTGATGTAATGATGCCTGAATCTACACCTTGCGCAACCAAGTAATCTGCAACCATCTTAGCACGACGCTCAGAAAGCTTTTGATTGTAAGCATCAGAACCAATGCGGTCCGTGTGACCAGTCACTATAACAGCCTTGATTTCTGGATTAGCTTTAATTTTTCCAGCAGCTTCATCTAACGCCGCTTTACCTTCTGCTTTTAATGCAGTTTTATCAAAGGCAAATAGTTTTTCTGCACTCACTGTAATGGTATCCACTTGTGGAGTACATTTTACTGGTTCTGGTGCCGGTGCTGGCTCAGGCTCAGGAGCTGGGGCCGGTTCTGGCATTGGCTCTGGTTCTACTGCAGCAATTGGAGCTGGTTCTGGTGCTGGCTCAGCCACAACTGGTGCTGGTGCGCCAAAACGGATAAGACCGCCTAAATTAAGCAATGTGTTAGCAACTGTACTAGTATTATTAGCAGCGCCCAATGCCGTTGTGCCAAGGGGAGCACGGCTCCATTGTTCACGCAAGTCAGCTTGAAGACCAATATTATCACTGAATAAATATTGCGCACCTAAGCCAACATTGCCTAACCATGATGTTTTGCTTGTATTGCCTGCAACACCAGGATATGAATAATCTAATTTATTGCGTGCAACACCTAAGCCTGCAAGCAAGAAAGGACGAAAGTTGCTACGGCTAAACATGTATAAAGCATCTAAACCTAGTGATGTTTGTTTATAACGACCAGATGCACCCGCGATACCTGTATCTTGGCGCGCTGTATCGTAACCTAAGCCACCTTGGACATCCCAGCTTTGGCTTAACTCTTTACCCAATTTCAAAAATACGCCCGGGCCATTTTTTGCATTCAAGTCGCTATCTGTATTCACATAGCTCACACCTGGTACTGCGTACCATGCACCACGAAACATATCTTCAGCTGAAGCTGTAAAGACCGTAAGGCTAAGCGTTGCTACAACAGCAAGACCGACTAATTTCTTATTCATTGTAAAAACTCCTTGTTAACAAACATCAAACATTTAATTAAATGTCTACTCTAGAACTATACTTAATCTAATTTAACTATGCAACGCTAGACCCAGGCTTTTTTGGGCTATTCCGTTAAATATGTTGTGCTCACGCAACATATTTTTAGTCTCAATAATTTTAGTGCTACTTAAATCACTTATACGCATTAAATTGTCGCATACGCCACCTCGAAATCCAATGTATGTTGGATTCATTTCTGTCAAAAAAGCTATATGTTGTGGTCGTAACGATCCCGCTAAACCTGATTGTAAGTGATATTGGTGACAAATTTGTGTAAAGTTTTGTAAGTCGTCTTTTGTTTGCACTTGCAGTAAATTTTGCTGCTTGTTTTTTGTGTCTAACATGGCACCAAAAAAAACAGCCTGTTTTAATTTAGGTAATAAATTTAAATCGATCCGCTCATCTGCAAAAAAAACTGCCACCATTTTAATGCCGTTACTGGTTAGCACCTGCATTTTTTGCACAAAATCACTCGCATAAAATAGCGGGGAAACCGCGATTTTAATCATATCCACGCCCATTAGGGCGCGCGCTTCAATATCATCAAGCAATTCACTTAGCGAAGCCTGTTGCTCGCCTACCGTAGTGCTTAATTGCCCGCGACCATTGATGACCTGCACGATGCGTCTGGTTTTTTCTAAATCAAGTGCGCCAAGCGCGCCAATGCTAGGATCTTTTAAATCAATAATATCTACACCAAGCTCTAACACCAACAATGCTTCTGCTGCATTTTTTACACTAATCAGCAGTTGCGTCATGCTTGATTCTCGCCGATTTGTTCAGCATAAAAATTCTCAATGGTTTCTGTCAGCCAGCCCCAAGCTTGCTTTTCACGCTCGCCCGCAGTTTTGTCTATGGCGATTTGCAAATATTGCAAATCGGCTTGAATTTTTTCGCGTGGCAATAAATGTAATCGGCTCACAAGTACTGCTAGCTCTATCACTGCGGCTTGCGCACGATTAAAACCACTAAACGGTTTGTGGTTTACTTCAGCCACTTTTTTCATGATTAAAGCTGGTCTCGTTGCGTCATCGCGCACTTCAAGCAACTCCAATTCCACGTGCGCTAAACAATCAGCAAGCCTAAAGCTCCTAATTTGATAGTCCTTGATTTTATTGGCTTGCACGAGTTCGCCTATTTTTCGATTGGTCAGCGCGCCAGCAAACACGCGCACGTCGTCGGTCAAATTCATCACAGCGCATTTTGTGGCTAAAATATTATCCAAAGTGATAGATGGTTTGTAAGGCGAAATGACAATAAAATCGCCTTCGTAACGCACACCAAACGGCGTGATATGCGGATTGCCAGCGGTATCAACACTCGTAATTATTGTTTCAAGGATCATTTTATATTGGTTTTTTCTTAGCTTGTTTTTCTTTCAATGAGGCTTCACGATGGCTTTTTCTGTCATCCGTCTTCTGTCCCCTGTCTTCTGAAACGCCCCATTGCAATTCTTCATCCTGCACATAGCGCTTTTTAAGCTGATATGCAATTTGCGCACGCGCCAGTTCTACGCCCAAATAAAACGCATGCGAGGCATCGTTTTCTACTTTTAAATCCGCATAAAATGCAAATGGATCAATAGCTTGCAACAACCCATCGCGGTTATACACATGTACACTATTTTCACTCACCATAATTCTAAAACTGGTGTCTTTGATTTGCGCTGCAAACTCGGCAATTTCATCTGCATTGTATGAAAACGGCCTCCTATCGTGCAAGCCCAGCAAGCCATTGCTATAACCGCGTGGCAGTCTGTCATCGCGCTTGGCCGCATGCATCACGCGGCGCGCATTGTCCGCCTCCGCAATCGCATTCACAGCGTGTGGGCTGACAGAAGTTGCCAATACCGCGTTGATATTCAGCTCGCTAATTAGTCCAAACAAAATGGCATTAATCCCCGTGGTGTCGGCATCGGTGAGCTCGGTTACGTTGCCAATGCCCATCATAATTTGAATCTGCGGATATTTTTTGCGCAATTTGTGATAACGCACAATCGAATCTGCCAGCCCAAAATGAATCGGATCCAAAATCGCATCCGCAATAAATGGTTTGCCTTTTTTTAGGCAAACTTCAATGGCGCGATAAAGTGATGCCATATTACCAGGTCGGCTGGGAATCAATATTGGTGAGGCATCCACGGCATCAGCAATCCACAGTGTTTTTTCGGTTAAACTCAGTAAATAATCCGCGCCCGCCTTGCCCGCCAGTAGCAATTCGTCAGCGTTCATGCTGTCCACACTCACTTTAAAACCAGCAGATTTGAGTTGCTTAATCGCATCAGCCAAATGTTTAAATGGTTTATTTGGCAGGCAACCTAAATCAATCACGTTGGCGCCCTGCGCTTGAAAAAACGCGGCTTTAGCCAATATTTTCTCTACTGTTAAATCGGGCACATCCACAATCTCGGCAAAAATTTGCACACTGTATTGGCTTAAATCGGGCGCAACTCCATTTTGCCCAAAATATTCAGGTAAATCTTTTAAGTCGTCTGGCCCGCGCTCCACTGGAATACCGTATTGGCGGTGCAATTGACTTAAATCGCCCTGACATAGGCCAGGCAAAATCATCTTATTCGCATTGCCCGTATTTTTTAAGCGTCGCGCGATCATTCCTGGCGTCATCAAAGCGGCGACGGAAACGCCAATTTGCTTAACGCGGTATTTGAATTTGGGCGTTTTGGGGTTAGCTTGCACTTCTTGTAAGACTTTATTCAAGCTTTTTTCGGCCAGTTTTCCAGTTAAAAAAAGTAAATTTTCAGTTTTATTTGAATTCATTTAAGCGCGTATGAACTGCATCAGTCAGCGAGTTAATATCAGCTACAATTTTGATTGCCTCAAAACCGGCTAATTTTGTGACATTATCCAGATCAATTTTGCGAGGATAAACATTTACAAAATTATCTCGCGGCGCCTCTGACTCCAATTCTGGCGCGGTGTCACACGCGAATATAATACTCGCCACACGCGTTTTACCTGCTTGCGCAAATAAATTAGTAACTAGCGAATCTGAAAATCCATAGGCCATTTTTGCGATAGTGTTCGATGTTGCCGGCGCGATGACCAGTGTGTGATATTTGCCTGCATAAAACAACTCCACAGGCACACTACTGGCGGTTTTGTCTTGGTAAATCTTGTGACCTGCCGCATCCAATTGCGCTTGAAAACCATATTGTTTGATGATTTCAGCCGCGGCAAGACTCAAAAAAATATCCACGTTTTCAAGCATTTGCAGAATATTTAGGCATTCACGCAAATAATGACCCGAGCCTGTTATTGCCCACGCTAAACGCTGATTTGGATGATTAGCCAACTTTAATCAAAAGGGTGTTGTAAAACTATCGTTTCATCGCGTTCCGGCCCAGTCGAAACAATAGCAATTGGCACGCCACACAAGGCTTCCAAGCGTTTCAGATAGTTTTGTGCATTTTTCGGCAAACCATCCCAAGTTTTAACGCCAAAAGTAGATTCGCTCCAGCCTGTGACCCTCTCGTATATTGGCTTGCAGCGTGCCACCTCGTCCGCACCCACTGGTAATAAATCAACCACTTTGTCGTCTAACTCATATCCCGTGCAAATTTCTAGCGTTTTAATGCCGTCCAACACGTCTAGTTTAGTGATACACAAGCCAGTGAGGCCATTAATGCGCGCCGAACGACGCAGTGCAGCCGCATCAAACCAGCCACAACGACGTTTGCGCTTGGTAACGGTGCCAATTTCTTGACCTTTTGTGGACATTTGATGGCCAGGGCAATTTTCGGTTTCAATATCCAACTCACTGGGGAAAGGGCCACCGCCGACACGTGTAGTGTAGGCCTTAGTAATGCCGAGCACATAATGCAGCATATTGGCGCCCACACCAGTACCTCCACTGGCTTGGCCGGCGATGCAGTTGCTGGAAGTGACATACGGATAAGTACCGTGATCAATATCCAACAGCGTGCCCTGTGCGCCTTCAAACAGCAGGTTTTCGCCGCGTGCATTTGCGGCATAAAGTTCTGCAGAAATATCAAAAACCATCGGCTTTAATGCAATCGCATGCATCATGCTAGCATCATATTGTTGATTAAAATCAACCATTTGTGCGCCAAGATAATGGGTGAGTACAAAGTTATGGTAATCCATTACTTCGCGCAATTTTTCGGCAAAACGCTCAGGATAAAACAAATCATAAACACGCAATGCACGACGCGCCACTTTGTCTTCGTAAGTTGGGCCAATACCTTTGCCCGTAGTGCCGATTTTTTTATCGACGCTGCGTCTGGCCTCGCGCGCTAAATCTACCGCTACGTGATGGCTCAAAATGAGCGGGCAACCTGGGCTGACTTTTAGGCGATTTTTAACTTCTAAACCACCTTTTTCCAACTCCGCAATTTCGCCTAGTAAATGCCCAGCATCCAACACCACACCATTGCCGATATAGCAGTTGACATTGGCGCGCACAATGCCTGATGGTACAAGGTTTAATTTATAGATTTTTTGCACTGCGCCCTGCCCTACAACCAAGGTATGGCCTGCATTATGGCCGCCCTGAAAGCGTACCACGCCTTGCGCATGATCGGTAAGCCAATCAACAATTTTGCCTTTGCCTTCATCGCCCCACTGCGTGCCAATAACGACTACATTTTTTGCCATAATTTACTACTTTTTTGATTAAATTTTAAGTGCTTCAATTAGCCATTCGCCATCGCGCAAAACTAGCGCGGTATCACAATTAAGCTCACTGGCATTGATTAGTGCATTAGGCAAAGCCTGTATCACCACTAAGCCTTCCGCACGTAACGCCTCAATTTTATTTAGTAACGATTTATCGTTTCCATCTGGCGCTAAAATCGCCTTAGACAAGCTGGCTGGCGCAAGCGCTGAAACCACTCCACGCAAATCTAAACTAAAACCAGTGGCAGGGCGAGCACGACCAAAGGCGATGCCTACTTCGTCGTAGCGTCCGCCCAGCGCCAGTGGGCCTGCGTAGCCTTGCGCATATGCCGCAAACACAATGCCACTGTGGTAGTGGTAGCCACGTAGCTCGCACAAATCAAAACCAACTTGCACGTTTAAATCTTGCAATTTA
>JANYGD010000130.1 GCA_025359405.1 Methylotenera sp.
TTCAACACACAATTATTGGCGTTGTAATGCAAAGTACAAGCATTAGCGCCACCTGCGACGATGCTGGTATAAGCGGGCGATTGCGCGCCGTTGCGGTAAAATTCGTGCAAAAATTCAGCTTCAATTTCGTATTCTTTTTGATTCGGCTTAGTGAATTGCATAGCGCGATTATGTGCACCCGCAGCAATATTGGCCGAGCAGCGCATCAAATCTTGCTCATAGGGTGATTTGATCAAGCGTTGTATATCTATTAATTGGCGCACGTCTTGAATAGATTCAGGCGCAGAAACACCAGTGCGCACCAAATCTTTTACTTGGTTCAGCCAACCCGTGACGCGCGCATCCCAATGGCTATCGGCTCCCAAGCTATAAAACAACTTGGCTTGGTTACCCAACAGCTTAGGTATCAACTCGTCTAATTGCTTGATATTGTAAGCTTCATCAAAACCAAATGCTTTAAGCGCGCCTGCTGGGCCATGGCGAAAACCATCCCAAATTTCGCGTTCTATGTCTTTATCACGACAAAATAATATGCTTTTAGGTGACTTCCCAGAAATTAAAACCAACACCGATTCAGGCTCGGTAAACCTCGCTAAATAATAGAAATAGCTATCAAAACGGTATGGATAATGACTATCACGGTTGCGAATGACTTCGGGCGCGGTGGGAATAATAGCAACGCCCTCGCCCATTTTTTTCAAAAGTTGGCTGCGACGCTGCTGAAATTCTTTTAAATTAAGCATTTTTCAATAAACTTTCATCTAGCTTCTGCAAACGCTCTGGCGTACCTATATCGTGCCAAACCCCTTGATAATATTGGGCTGTAGCGCGATGATTGTCAATCGCTTGTCGTAATAACGGCACCAATTTAGCAGGTTCACCTTTTGTGATATCTACGAAAAAGTCTGGGTGATACACACCCACGCCCGAAAACGTCAACATTTTTTTACCCGTATGTCGTAATTCACCATTTTCAATCGCAAAATCTCCTTGCTGATGTTGCGGTGGATTATTGACCAAGACAAGATGCGCGTGCTTATTGGCTTGCAGGACAATGCTTGTAAAGTCAAAATCTGTGTAAATATCGCCGTTCACCACCAAAAATGGTTGCCTTTCTTTTCCATCTTTGGTCAATAAATGCAAGGCATTCGCGATGCCACCTGCGGTTTCAAGCGCGATTTTCTCAGGCGAATACTGAATAGACACCCCCCACTCTGCGCCGTTCCCCAGCGCGCTTTCAATCTGATCGCCTAAATGCGCGTGGTTGATCACAATTTCTTTAAAACCTGCTTTGGCTAAGCGCTCTAAATGCCAAACGATAAGGGGCTTACCGCCTACTTTTAATAAAGGTTTTGGCGTTTTGTCCGTCAATGGTCGCATGCGTTCACCCCTGCCAGCCGCTAAAATCATCGCTTTCATTTCTACACCACGTACTTTGGACGTGGCACACGCCCTCCAAGCGCATCCAACAAGCGCAACATCGGTCGCAACTCCACGTAACGCTCGCACACTTTGCGCAGATAATGCAGCACCAGCGGCATATCTTTTAAGTAACCATCTTTGCCGTCGCGATGAGACAAACGCGCAAAAATGCCTAAAACCTTGATGTGCCGTTGGGCGCCCATCCATTCAAAATCGCGGTAAAACTCACTAAAATCCTCAGGCACCGCCAAACCGGCTTTTTTGGCAGGTTGCCAGTAACGCACCGCCCAATCGATAATTTGTTCTTCATCCCATTGAATATACGCATCTTTTAACAGCGAAACCAAGTCATAAGTAATGGCACCATAAACAGCGTCTTGAAAATCCAACACGCCTGGATTATTTTCTTTAGTAATCATCAAATTACGTGAATGATAATCGCGATGTACGTACACTTGGCTTTGTGAGAGGATATTTTTATTCAGTAAATCAAACGTACTTTTCAGTGCATTTTGCTGCTCCGTACTTAATTCAAATTTCAAGTGTTTTGCCATATACCAATCGGGGAAGAGTTGCATCTCACGCGTGAGCAATGCTTCATCATAGGCTGGCAGCACATTGGGTTTGCTGGCGAGTTGCATTTTAATGAGCGCATCGGTGGCGTTTAGATACAGGCTTGGCGCGCTATCATTATTCAACACGCTTAAATAAGTATCATCGCCTAAATCGCTCAATAATAAAAAACCATTGGCTAAATCTTGTGCCAACACCACAGGCACATTCAAACCCGCATCCAGCAACAGTTTAGCGACTTTTACAAACGGTGTGCAGTCTTCTTGCGGCGGTGGCGCATCCATCACTATTAAAGTTTTATTGCTTAAATGCACACGAAAATAGCGCCTAAAGCTCGCATCGGCAGAGGCGATAGTTAAGTTAAACGTTTGTTCGCCTAAAATTTGTTTAAGCCAAGCTTCTAATTGCTGTTTTCTATCTACCATGCTTCTAGCCGCTGCAAGCCTTTATAATATAGGAATTGAAAGCCAGTTTTTGATTGATTAAAACAAGCATTTATGCGATTTTATCATTCATGCGTAAAATACATAAACTTAATCAATTTTCTTAAACAATTTTTAGCTAATTTTAATTATCTCATTGCATTACAACCGTTCAAACATAAATCCCGCAAAGTATTTTTTTGCGCTTGCTGCTACAGTTTCCTTGTTTAGCTTTGGCATTACTGTATCTGCAGAAACGCTCACGACCGAGCTGGCTGAAGTGCCCGCAACATTACCGCCTGACGTATTGCCCGGCTCAATTCAAATTGAAGGCGATAAACTAGATTTATACCTTGACCGTAAAATGCGCGCCACCGGCAATGCGGAAATTAGTAAGGGTGATCAACACATTTACGGCGATAGCATTGAATACGACGTGCAAAATGACGAGTTGAAAGTGAATGGTAATGCACGCATTGATTTGGGTGATAGCGAAATACGCGGCCCAGCACTAAATATGCGCCTAAGCGAGAGTATAGGCGAAATGCGCGATGCTTCGATTACACTAAGCAAACAAGTTAGCGGCTCCGCACAAAAAGAGCCTGCGCCACGCAACGACCCAAGCGTGTACACACAATCAAAACTACTGAATACACAAACCAGCTTAACCGACGACCCAAAGCAATACCAGGACGATTATCGCGAACCCGCCACGCCGATTGGACAATCCTCTGTTGACCCAAAATTTAGCGCATCACGCGGTGATGCCAAAGCGGTATTTTTTGAAGGCCAAGATAAAAAACGTTTAAAAAATGCACGTTACACCACTTGTGAGCCGGGTGTGGATGATTGGTATATTAAGGCCAATGAGATTGTGCTTGACGATTACACACAATCTGGCACAGCTAAAAACGCTTATGTGGAATTTAAAGGCGTGCCATTGCTGTACACGCCTTGGATGAGCTTTACGTTTAACAATGAGCGTAAGTCTGGGTTTCTCGCCCCAACCGTTGGCTCTACCACTCGAAGTGGTTTTGAAGCATTAGTTCCTTATTACATCAATATCGCCCCAGATATGGATGCCACAGTAGGCACACGCTACATGAGTAAACGTGGCTTGCAATTACAAGGTGATTTTAGATACCTAGGTGAAACCTATTCTGGCATTGATAGCCTAGAGTATTTAGATAATGACAGCTCCACCGATAAGCGCCGTTACTACGCCAACTTCAGCCATAACCACAGTTTTGAAAATGGTTGGTCCGCTGGCTACAATCTAGAAAAAGTGTCGGATGACCAATATTTTGCTGATATGTCAACACGCATTATTAACACCAGCCGCGTAAATTTGCCGCAAGAAGGCCGTGTAGATTATGTGGGCGATGTGTGGCGATTTAATGGCTTAGTACAAAAATATCAAACGCTAGATAGTACTAATTTTCCCTATGAGCGCTTACCGCAACTCACGCTCACCGCTAACAAAGAATGGGGTTACGTTAATACCGATTTATATAGCCAATGGACTTATTTTGACCGCAACAACAAAGCGCCACTTGCTGCCACTGGTAGCCGCGTAGTCGTTTACCCCAGCATTAGTGCGCCGTTTACCCAGTCATACGGCTTTATCACACCTAAACTTGGTTTGCACATGACGCAATATAGTCTTAAAGACAATAACTTTACTATTAACAGCGCAAACGTTAGCAACAATAACGATAGCCGTACGCTACCCATTTTTAGTGTCGATAGCGGTTTGTATTTTGAGCGCGATTTAAATATCGTTAAAAATAGTTACACGCAAACCATTGAACCACGCCTATTCTATGTGTATATCCCCAATCATAATCAAGATTTATTGCCAGTATTCGATTCTGCCCTAGCAGATTTAAACCTAACTACTTTATTTACCGAAAATCAATTTACCGGCAGCGACAGAATCAACAATGCTAATCAACTGAGTTTAGCCCTTACTAGCCGCATGATTGATAAAGACACAGGAATCGAGCGCATGGCTGCTACCCTTGGCCAGCGCTATTACTTTGATAATCAAAATGTAGTGTTGCCTGGCGGAGTAAAGTCGCAAGGCGTACGATCTGATATCATTGGCGCGCTAACGGCAAGGCTATCAAACAAATGGAATTTGGATGTTGCTTCGCAATACAATACGGATTCTGGCAACTTTATACGAAACAATATTACTGCGCGTTACAATCCTGAACCTGGTAAACTTTTTAACTTTAGCTACCTTTATACCAAAGATATGCTTGAGCAATTCAATACATCTGGACAATGGCCACTTAGCCGCGGCTGGTATGGTGTTGCGCGATATAACTACTCTGTGCGCGATAGTAAACCAATTGAAAGCTTGGCTGGGCTGGAATATGATGCTGGCTGTTGGCAACTGCGCACTGTTATTCAGCGCGTTCAAACTGCAACTGCTAAGGCAAACTATGGTCTATTCTTTCAACTCGAGCTTGGTGGCTTAGCCTCTATCGGCGCAAACCCGCTTAACTTACTGCGCCGTGATATTCCAGGCTACTTAAGTTCTAGTGAAATTCCTAACATTTATAGGCAGCAGAATTACAACCAATGAAATTATCATACTCAACATTAAAACTATTTAACCTATTGATTTTAATTAGTTTTTTTACACCTTTCTTAGCTCTTGCAGCAGAAGCCGACGTGGCAAAAAAATCCAATGACATTGTCAAGATGGATCGCATTATTGCCGTTGTTGACCAAAGTGTGATAACCGAGCAAGAGCTTGCGGATCGCATCAAAACCGTCAGCGCGCAATTAGAAAAATCAGGCACCGAATTACCACCGCAAAATATTCTTGAGAAACAAATTTTAGAGCGCCTAATTGCCGATAACCTACAATTACAACTTGCCGCGCA
>JANYGD010000153.1 GCA_025359405.1 Methylotenera sp.
ACATAAAATGCGTAACCGCCCATTGCCAAAAACTCACTCACGCTATGCCATTGCATACTGTTTCCTTTACTTTAATCTTGTCTAAACATAGCAGCTTTACTATCGCGCTCTAAAATCTCGCAGCGCACGCGAATCAGAATCACCGCAATGCTATACAGCCAAAACCCAATCGCCATCACCAGCATACCTTTTAGCATCACCGCCGCCATGGCTGGCGCATTCATCAAACTCACCGATGCGCCTTGATGCAGCGTGTTCCACCATTTTACCGAGAAATAAATAATTGGCACATTAATCGCGCCTACCAACGCTAATACTGCACTGGCTTTATCGGCACGGTTTTTATCGTCAATGGCGGCTTGCAGCGAAAAATAGCCAATGTACAAAAATAGCAAAATCAATTCAGAAGTTAAGCGCGCATCCCACACCCACCAAGCGCCCCACATCGGCTTGCCCCATAGTGAACCCGTAACCAGCGCTACCAAAGTAAACATGGCGCCAGTAGGTGCAATGGCGCTGGCCATCATGTAAGATAGACGCGCATTCAAGACCAAGCCAAGCCCTGCATACAGCGCCATCAGCAAATATAAAAACATCGAAAACCAAGCCGCCGGCACATGCACAAAAATAATGCGGTAACCTTCACCTTGCTGAAAGTCCGTCGGTGCAACAAATAAACCAACGTACAAGCCATACAAAATCAGCACTGCAGCACTGACAACACACCACGGGATGATTTTACCAGCAAGCGGGTAAAAGGTTTTTGGTGAGGCGTACTTGAGCCAATTGAAGCCTGATTTCATTTCCATATTTTTCATTAGCTTACCTAAGCAATATTTCTAATTTATTCTAACGCAATCTTTAGCGCGGCCGCCGAGGCCAGCGGCGCAAATACAATTGCCATCGCCAACACTGCTCCAAGCAATGAAAGCGCGCCATTTGGACTCATGCCGATAGAAACTGCGTTCACCGCGCCCGCGCCAAACACCAGCACAGGAATATATAAGGGCAACACCAAAATGGCGATAAGCACGCCCGTGCCACGTATGCCCAGCGTGAGTGCCGCGCCAATACTGCCTATCAGGCTCAATGCCAATGTGCCCATTAATAATGACACTGCGAGTATCTGCAACTCTGCGCTGCTTAAATTAAACTGTATACCTATCAATGGCGCCACAAACACCAGCGGCAAGCCAGAAAGTACCCAATGCGCCAAAATCTTCATCAACACAATTAATACAGTCGGTTGATTCGACATCATAATTTGTTCTAGTGTGCCATCTGCATGGTCGCTCGCATACATTCTCGACAGCGACAACATACAAGACAACAAAGCCGTTACCCACAACACACTTGGCGCCATCGCGCTCAATAATTTTGGATCTGCGCCAGAACCCAACGGAAACGAACTCGCCGCAATAATAAAAAAGAAAAAAACCGCTGTAACGTCTGACTGGCGGCGCAATGCAACTTTTATGTCTCTTGCTAAAATCCTATAAAGTACAGAAAATGTACCTAGCTGTTTAATGTCAAGTTCTTTAACTAAAATAGTTTCTGCCATCTAAAATCCAGGCTGCACCTTTATGCGTCTAAGCGCAATTGCTCAAACCTAGGCACGTTCATCATCACTTCTTGATGCGTGGTCATCACCACAATGCCGCCCGTATTGGCAAAAGCCTCAATTTTCTGCTTCAGCATGTTGGTAGCGCCTGCGTCTAATGCGGTAAAAGGCTCATCTAACACCCATAAGGGCAAGTTTTGCAACCACAAACGCGCAAGCGCTACACGTCGCTTCTGTCCTTGTGACAACATGCGCGTAGGTAAATTCAATCCCTTTGCTAAACCTAGCGTTTCAAGCACTTTTGTAGCCTGCGAAAAATTAAATTGGGTGCCAGTTAAGGCGAGTGAAAACTGCAAATTTTCTAAAGCTGTGAGGTCTTCTTTAATGCCTGGCAAATGGCCTATATACAGCACATGTCTATAGTATTCTTCAGCCAATCCGTCGATATTTTCACTATCCCAACTCACACTACCTTTATATGGCTTAGAAAGCCCACAAATAGTGTGTAGCAGCGTCGTTTTACCAGTGCCATTGGCGCCTTGAAGATACAGCACTGTACCGTTGGTTAGCTCAAAACTTAGTTTTTCAAATAGTAATCTTTCACCACGGACACCAACTAAATTATCTGCTGTGAGCACATGATTACTCGCTAAAAATCCCATCTATATCCAACGAACATTGATTCACGTGTCGACCTAATTTTTTGATTAGTATTATCATCTGAATAGGTCTTTTCAAAGCCAAGCTCTGCTTCTAATAATGCATTATCAAACAGTTGGTAAGATATTCTAGCGGTAGGCGCTATTTTATAAAGTTTTATATCCGCTTGACTTGCATCGCCTTTTTGATGATAAAGACTTAGAGAGCTAGTAACATGCCACTTAGTACGGAAGGTGGCCACATTAGTAAGTCCTAGAGTCTGTGCAAAATAATGCGGGTCATCTACAAAACTGGTATTGATAACAGAGGTATCGTCAGCAAATACCACGTTGGTGCCAATCGCTTGCAGCGAATAAGTATAAGCGATACCAGTGCTCGGAGTCGGTGGTACAAGAATTCCTCCTGGAATTAAACTAAGGTCAACTCCTGGTGTGCCTTTGGTACGATTTAGGCGCACATCTCCACCAATCTGCCATCTAGGCGTGATTTGCTTGGTTGCGCCCAGTAGCGCAGTATCGGTTTCAGCTGTGATGTTTTTAATAGCAGAATAAATCTGCTGATCAGTCAGCACTTTGCGTAAACCGCCGACAGACAATGGCACTGCGCCAGGCACCGCTTGCAGACCAGTCTCACCATACAAAATTGGTGATTTGCGATGATCTAACAGCGCGTTAAAGGTAATTTGATTGCTGGTAGTCCAATTACCTTGCAGCAAAGCAATATTCACGTCGTGAAAAACTGTATCGTAATCAAGTAAGCCAAACCAAGAGGTTGCATTATTAAAGTAGCGCAACTCAGTACCAACCGCACGTCGCTCTGTTAGCCCATCCGCAATTTGTTGAATGGCGTAAACATTACCACTCACGGTTGAGCTAGGTAAGCCAAACTCAAGGGCGGAACCATAAAAATGCCGATTGGTTAAAATAGGCGAATGTGAACCATTATCAGGCTCGCCAGCCACACCAGTTATTCTAAAATTATCATTAATTGAATACTTGCCAAAAACACCATCAAATCGACCCAACACACCTTGTGAATTACCGGGCTGGCGACCCAAGCGGAACATATAGCCGAGTAATTTATCGTCATGATCCCAATAAGCTGCATTTAAACGATTTATATCGGTAAAATTTGGTCCAGAGGGAAAGTTATGGGTTTGCGCATCGCGAAACACCAATTTATCATCGTATTGGTTATGACGCCAACGATCAGTAATATCAAAACTAGTGACTAAGGCAGATTGATCTGTAGTGCGTACATTACTTGTTACGCCGCCATTAGTTGTATCTGTCATGGTTTTACCACCGTAGTAATACTGCGATAAGCTGCCAAATATGGTGTTTTGATTGACTTGATTAATTTGTTTTTTAGTAGAAAACTTATTCTCGGCAACCTTAGCAGTACCATTGTTAATAGCGGCTAGGCGGGTATTGACTCGCAGGGCACCTTCGGTTTGCGGGTAGAGTTTTAAATATAGTTCGTACTCAATTTTTGCCTTTGCAAAATCGCCATTTTTCTCACGCGCATTGCCCACCAACTCTTGAGCCTCTTGCGAAAATTCATTGGGCGGCAGATTCAATAAACGGTTAAAGGTTTGGGTGGCACCCTCGTACTCCCCGGCCGCCATTGACGCCTTAGCAGAAGTCATTAACTCTTTAGCGTCCGCAGTTGATGGTGGTGCTGGAACTGTCAATTTAGGCGTTACAAAAGTAGCGATAGGCTCAGCACGCAAAGGTACGCGGATGATAATGCTGTGATTATCATCGCCCAGCCTTACTTTGTAGGTGTTGACAGTTTCAAAATGGACTAAAAGCGTTTTATTAGTGTCAACTCGATTTTTTGTGATGCTACAAACCGCATTACCCGACTGACCTTTCGCAATAATTTCTGGAAAAGTCAGCGTAAAAGGCGTGATGATGTTGGTTTTTGGTGAATTTTTAGACTCTTGTATAACGAGTTGTTCCGCCACGCATGGGTCAGGTATGCTGAGTGCAATACGCAAAGTGTCACTTGGGCCATCTGGGAAACTACGTAAATACGTGACTGGGACAGTGAAATTAATACGAATATCGGCCTCGTCACCAACCGGCATAACGTCCGGCTCATCCAATATCTGCGCCACTTCTGAGGTTACAGCAGCCACTGCGTACGTCGAAAATAACCAAAAAAACAACACAAATACTTTTAAATTGCGCACGAAATCCCCCAAAAATCTTATATATTTATCATGCGCTTAGTATAGCAATCTAATGCAAATTAGCAACTTTTTTGCAACCAAAACTACTTGCGTATTACCCTAACAACATAATTACAACAAATCAACTACTTGCTAAATGTGCTGGTGCTGTGGCAACCAGAATTATTACAATCTGTTGCCGTTTTACTTTGGTGTGTTACAGATCTTGACACCACATTAGTGAAGTTAGCACCATGACAAGATTTACATGTGCCAGTAAGTAAGGCATGGTTAGGTTTCTTGGTTGCCGTAAATGTTGTTGTGTTGGTGTGGCAAGTATCACATGAAACAGTAGTCGGTACATGTGTTCCAGCAGGCATGCCTTTTACTCCATTGGTACCATTATGACAAGTTGCACAGGTTCCTGCAGCTATACCGGTGTGGTCGAATGCTGCACCCAAGAACGATGTGGTTGATTTATGGCAAGTCTCACATCCAGCGCTTGTTGTAACGTGAGTAGCTGGTTTAGATACGATATTGGCATATGCTCCACCGTGGCAAGTTGAACAGCCTGTCACAATACCAGTGTGGTTCATTGTTGTGCCGGTAAAGCTGGTAGTGCTCTTATGGCAAGTACTACACTCCATACTTGTTGGGAAGTGCGTTGCAGGTTTGCCCAATGCAGCTACATTATTGTGGCAAGTTGAGCAGCCAGCAGTAATACCTGTATGGTCCATAGATGCAGGAATCCATGCAGTAGTACGGTGACAAGTATCGCATGACAGGGTTGTGAGGATGTGAGTGGCAGGTTTGCCAGTCGCAGCTGTGCCATTATGGCAGGTCGCGCAGGTGCCCACAGCAACACCAGTGTGGTTAAACAATGCGCCTAGGAATGATGTGGTATTGGTATGGCAAGTCTCGCAACCAGCACTTGTTACAAGGTGGTTGGCTGGTTTAGACACTGGAGTGACACCTGCAAATGAAGTGCCGTTATGGCAAGTCGCACAACCGGTGACAATGCCAGTGTGGCTCATAGTAGTGCCAGTAAATGACGTGGTCGATTTATGACAAGTCTCACAACCTAGACTGGTTGGAATGTGCATCGCAGGTTTACCCAATGCTGCTGTTCCATTATGGCAAGTTGCACAGCCGCTCACAATGCCAGTATGGTTCATAGCTGTGGCGCCCAAGAAGCTTGTAGTAGACGTATGGCAGGACTCGCAAGCGGCACTAGTCACGATGTGCGTAGCTGGTTTTGATTTCACATTGGCAAAACTACCACCGTGACATGTTGCACAGCCAGTCGTGATGCCATTATGGTTCATAGTCGCAGGTACAAAGGCGGTAGTACTGGTATGACAAGTTTCACATGAGGCGCTGGTTGGTATATGTGTTGCTGATTTGCCCAATGCAGTCGTATTGTTATGGCAACTTGCACAACCAGTGGTGATACCAGTGTGGTTCATCGCTGCGCCACCCTTAAAGCTGGTAGTAGA
>JANYGD010000010.1 GCA_025359405.1 Methylotenera sp.
GTCGTCAGACCCAGAAATTGATTCAGATATCCCAGCGATTATTGGCGCATCTGCGGCCATGTCACTGTCTGGTATTCCTTTCTTCGGCCCACTAGGCGCGGCACGCGTGGGGTATATTGATGGCGAATATATACTTAACCCAAGCAAAACAGAATTAGAAACAACAGAGTTAGATTTAGTGGTTGCCGCAACTGAAACTGCCGTGATGATGGTGGAAAGTGAAGCGAAAGAATTATCAGAAGAAGTGATGTTAGGCGCCGTTGTTTATGGTCACGAGCAAATGCAAGCTGTGATTAGAATGATTAATGAGCTCACAGCCGAAGCAGGTAAAGACGCTTGGGATTGGGTTGCGCCAGAACCTGATGTTGCGTTAATTGAAAAAATGAACAAATTGGCAGCAGCAGATATTAATGCGGCATTCCAAATTAAAGCCAAAGGTGCGCGCTCTGCTAAGTTAGAAGAAATTAGAAACCGCGTAATGAGCGAGCTCATCAACGAAAATACCAGCACCGATGAAGCGAATAAAATTAAAGGTGAATTCTTTAATTTAGAAGCCAAGACAGTGCGTAGCCAAATTTTAAATGGAGAACCACGTATTGATGGCCGCGATACACGTACCGTGCGTCCAATCACTGTGCGTACTGGCGTGTTGCCACGTACACACGGTTCTGCATTATTTACGCGCGGCGAAACGCAAGCGCTGGTGGTTGTAACGCTAGGTACTGGCCGCGACGAGCAAATAATCGATGCGCTGCAAGGCGAGTTTAAAGATCGCTTCATGTTGCATTACAACATGCCTCCGTATGCCACTGGTGAAACTGGTCGCGTAGGTACACCAAAACGTCGTGAAATCGGCCATGGCCGTTTGGCAAAACGCGCATTAATTGCAGCTTTGCCAACACCAGAAGAGTTTGGTTACACCGTACGTATTGTGTCTGAAATTACTGAATCTAACGGCTCTAGCTCAATGGCATCCGTGTGTGGCGGCAGTTTGGCCATGATGGACGCTGGCGTGCCGCTTAAAAACCACGTGGCAGGTATCGCTATGGGCTTGATTAAAGAAGGCAACCGCGTAGCGGTGCTCACCGATATTTTGGGCGACGAAGATCATCTAGGCGATATGGATTTTAAAGTAGCAGGTACAGAAGACGGCATTACCGCACTGCAAATGGACATTAAAATTACCGGTATTACCGCACAAATCATGCAAGTGGCGTTGGCGCAGGCCAAAGAAGGCCGCGCGCATATTTTAGGCATTATGAAAGCTGCCATGAGCAATGTAAACACTGAAATGTCAGCGTTTGCACCACGTATTATCACCATGAAAATTAGCGCTGATAAAATTCGTGACGTGATTGGCAAAGGTGGCGCTGTGATTCGTGCGCTAACTGAAGAAACGGGCACCAGCATTGATATTGAAGATGACGGAACCATTAAAATTGCCTGCACAAGTGCAGAACAAGGTGCTGAAGCACAACGTAGAATCGCAGAAATTACTGCTGAAGTCGAAGTAGGTCAAATTTACGAAGGCCCAGTGGTGAAAATACTCGATTTTGGCGCCGTGGTTTCATTATTGCCAGGTAAAGATGGTTTGGTGCACATTTCACAAATCGCCCATCAACGTGTAAATGCGGTAAGCGATTTTGTAAAAGAAGGCGACATCGTTAAAGTTAAAGTAGTAGAAATTGACGATAAAGGCAAAGTGCGTTTAAGCATGAAGGCCTTGATTGATGGACCTGTGAGAGAAGAAAAAGCTGTAGAAGCTAACGAGTAATTGAGTTAAATAAAAAGCCCGCTTTCGCGGGCTTTTTTACTTTTGGCTTCGACCGCTTCGTTTAACATCGCTACGTGAGTTAGCCTATGCCGAAAGCAGGTAGAAAAATTTTATTTTGCTACCTGCTTTTCTCTCATTTCATCCAGCGTTTTGCAATCAATGCAAAGCGTGGCTGTAGGGCGCGCTTCTAGGCGTTTTAGGCCAATTTCCACGCCACAGCCTTCGCAATAGCCGTATTCGTTGTCATCAATATTGCGTAATGTTTCATCAATTTTTTTGATAAGTTTGCGTTCGCGGTCACGGTTACGCAGCTCAAGCGCCATGTCAGATTCTTGGCTGGCGCGGTCGTTGGGGTCTGCAAACATGGTCACTTCGTCTTGCATGGTGTGCACGGTGCGATCAATGTCGTGGCTTAAATCAGATTTCCAACCATTTAAAATGGCACGAAAATGCTTGAGTTGATTTTTGTTCATGTATTCCTCATCAGGTTTTGGCTGATAAGGAGTAAAAGTTTTAGTTAGGGTTTCTGCCATGTTGTTTCCAAAAAAACGCGGTAAAAAATGCGTTCAAAAAAGGTAAATTTAAAGTAATTAATTTTTAATCGCGCGAGTGTACACCTAATATAAAGGATATGCAAAAGCTAATTTTAGGCTTAAATTTCAGCTAATTTTTCTCTTTTAATTCAAGCGCTAACAAAGTATTTTCCATCAGCGTGGCAACCGTCATTGGGCCAACGCCACCAGGCACGGGTGTGATAAAGCTGGCGCGTGATTTTGCGGCATTAAAATCGACATCGCCACAAATGGTGCCGTCTGCCAAACGATTAATGCCAATATCCATCACGATTGCGCCTGGCTTAATCCAATCGCCTTGAATAAGGCCAGCTTTGCCTGCGGCGGCTACGATTAAATCTGCTTGTCTAACTTTACCCGCCAAATCTTTGGTATGGCGGTGGCAGCTAGTAATGGTGCAACCTGCCAATAAAAGCTCAAGCGCCATGGGGCGGCCAACGTGGTTAGAAACGCCGATAATCACTGCGTCTAAACCCATTAAATCAATGTTCACAGCTTGCAACATCTTAATGACACCAAACGGCGTGCATGAGCGCAAGGTAGGCTGACGAATCGCCAAGCGGCCGATATTGAAAGGATGAAAACCATCTACATCTTTATCCACGCTGATGCGCTCGATAATATGCTCATCTTTAATCTGAGGCGGCAATGGCGATTGCACCAAAATGCCATCAATACTGGCGTCGTTATTTAAGTTATCGATTAAAGCAAGTAACTCAAATTCACTAGTG
This sequence comes from Methylotenera sp., assembly GCA_025359405.1. Taxonomy (GTDB): domain Bacteria; phylum Pseudomonadota; class Gammaproteobacteria; order Burkholderiales; family Methylophilaceae; genus Methylotenera_A. Next base: position 3,078 of record JANYGD010000010.1, read on the forward strand.
CTGGCGGGCAAACCATGCGAGATAGATCGAATCCCCACTTTTTCGCAGGCTTTGCGTTTGTTGCGCACGTAAATTGCCGATGCCGGGTCTGCGCCCACTAACACTACGGCTAAGCAAGGCGTGCGTTTGCCTGCTGCCGTGCGAGCTTCAATTTTGGTTTTGATATCGTTGAGTAAATTTTCTGCAATGGCTTTGCCATCAATAAGTTGTGCTGTCATGCTTGCAATTCAAACTTTAATTTGAAATAAAGTGTGATTTTAACATATTCGAATTGACCAAATGCCTTGTTTGCGCTATATTTCTGCCTCTTCGGCGTGTAGCGTAGTCTGGTAGCGCGCCTGCTTTGGGAGCAGGATGTCGGGAGTTCGAATCTCTCCACGCCGACCAGTTTTTTTTGGTTTATTCGACAGTAGCATGTAACTCATCTGCCCGTAGCTCAACCGGATAGAGCACCAGCCTTCTAAGCTGGGGGTTACAGGTTCGATTCCTGTCGGGCAGACCAAATCTTAGTTTCAATGGTGGTTGTAGCTCAGTTGGTAGAGTCCAGGATTGTGATTCCTGTTGTCGTGGGTTCGAGCCCCATCAGCCACCCCAGTTTTTCATCTCTATGTCCATTTTTATTAGACAATTGTCTAATATTCCATTAAGTGTATCCTTAATCATTTTGGGAAATGTCAACTAATGGATTTCACATATGCTTTGCAAATTATCAATTTAATAATTGATTACACTTGGCAATTATTAAATTCCAATTTTTTTACTGCTTTAGCAGGCGCGGGAGTTGGCGCATTCAGTGCTCAGTTCATAGTTGAAAAAATTAAGAATAGAGAATCTTTACTAAAGGAGATAATAAGCACAAATACTGCAATTGCTTTGTGTTTTGAAATTTCTAATACTTTTTTTAATGTTAAAAATCAACATATTCAAGGGATGTTTAGAGAGTATAAGAAGATTAAAAATGAATTCATTGCGATTCAAAGTGGGTTAAAAACTCAAACAGGCACCTTTCATTTCGAGACTGATTTCAGATTGGTGAGCCCACCGTTTGTTCCGATTGACAAACTTCTAAATATTGTTTTTGATGATATATCTTTGGGGGCATTGCCAATAATCGTTGGTAGTACGCTAAACCGATCCCTAGAGTCATGTAAAGATTCCCTAATTAAAAGAAATCAATTAATAGAAGATTACAGATCTAAACATCCAATACCACAAAATATTTTAATAAATCTATATTTTGGTTTACAGAATGAAGAAGGTCATACAGATAGTAGCTATCCTGACACTTTGGAATCAATATATGAGCAAACGGATGATTGCATATATTTCAGCATTTTTTTAATGGCTAAATTAATTGAACATGGTAAAAAGTTGAATAAACAATATGGAAGAGAAGCGCCCGTGATTAACGAGCCTAATTTTGCAAAAGCTATTAAGGAAGGATTAATGCCCGATGAGAAAAACTATGAAAGTTGGAGATTAATGTTTCCGAAAGTTAATAAATAGGTATTACACGTTTATATTCTCTCTGTTTAATATAATGTTCCGTCATTGCGGCTGTGGCATGTCCAGCCAATGATTGGGCGTCAAAACCTAATCTTTTAGCATCAGTTAGTGCTTTAGCTCTGATGTCGTGAAACGTAAATCTTTGACCACCAGAGTCAGCCCATTTAATTTGCACTCGGTTCCACATCGCTTTGAATCCAGCATCGGAATAAGGCTGTCCTTGTCGCGTGCAAAAAAGATATAAACCTCTTATAGGACGTTTTAATGCCTTTGCTCGATCAACTACATCAGTTAAGCCAATTGTCCACTCATAGAGTTGTTTGGAGCCCGTTTTTGATTGCTTAATCCATATACCATCGTCAGTAATTTGATCTAGACTAAGTTTTAGAATGTCACCTTTTCTCATTGCAGTTATGTATGCAAAATCCATAACGATTGCAATTAAGTCGCTGGCCAAATTTTTAACTCCCTCAAACTCTTGATCTGTAATATAACGATCACGACCTTTTTCAGAATGCTTAGCAACACCCAAGCATGGATTCCTGTCAACTTGACCCCATCGCATTGCATAGCTGAAAATATGTGAGAGCAGGGAGATTTCTCTATTTGCCCTGATTGGCGCTTTAATTCCACGTATGTCTAAATATTTTGCGATATGCATAGGCCTAATTTCTAGTATTAGTGTTTTACCAAATACCTCTTTTAGATTCTTGGCCTCGATTAAATTGCCTGTATAAGTTGACTTTGCCTTTTTAGGGTGTTGACGCGCGTTTAAAACTGACCACCTGTGCGCGTTGAATTTTGACCAGGCGTTTATTAGGTGTAGATTACTACACCGCTGTGGATAAGTCGACCAAACTGACTAAGTCTTAAGCT
>JANYGD010000022.1 GCA_025359405.1 Methylotenera sp.
TGAGCTTGAAGCACATACCGATTCTGCCGTTTGGCTGGGAACTAAACTCCACTTGAAATTAGAAGTGTTGAAATAAGCTCGGTGAGGCAATATCCATAAGGTTTGCAGGGCAGCTACTTAGCCACTTTAATCGGCACATACAAGGTATTATCACCGCGCTGCACCAGCACTGCCACTGTTTTACCTGCTGGCACTGCAATAATTTGCTTGTTAAACGCCTCTACGCTTTGTATCTCGCTATTGTTTAAGCCGAGTATTACATCGCCACGACGGATGCCTGCCTGCGCGGCTACGCCAGTGCTTTCTGCCACCAATAAACCATTTTTGCCATTCAACTTTTTCTTTTGTTGTGGAGTCAGTTCTTTAAGTGTTAGGCCGATTTTATTGGCTTCTGCTTTGGATGCAGGTTTGCTACCTGCAGGCGCCGTGTCATTGGGGTCGTTAGGCATTTCGCCCACGCCAATATTCAAGTTTTTAACCGCGCCTTTGCGTAAAATTTCCACTGCTGCAATTTTTCCAGGTTTGGTTGCGCCCACAGCACGCGGCAAATCACTAGATGTCGTAATCGCTTTGCCATCAAACTTGGTAATGACATCGCCCGCCTCTAAGCCGCCTTTGTCGGCCGGGCCGCCTTTTTCTACGCTCGCAATCAGCGCGCCGTTGGTGTTTTTCATGCCAAATGATTCGGCAAGATCTTTGGTAAGCTCTTGAATCGCCACGCCAAGCCAACCACGGGTGATTTTGCCGCTGGCTTTAAGCTGGTTAGAAACATCAATTGCCACATCAATCGGAATGCTGAAAGATAGGCCCATAGAGCCGCCGCTACGGCTGTAGATTTGTGAGTTAATGCCTACTACTTCGCCACGCAAGTTATACAGTGGTCCGCCCGAATTACCAGGATTAATCGCTACATCGGTTTGAATAAACGGCACAAAATTCTCTTGTGGCAATGCGCGGCCTTTAGCACTCACGATGCCCGCTGTCATGGTGTTTTCTAAACCAAATGGCGAGCCAATAGCTGCTACCCACTCACCTACTTTTAATGCGACTGGGTCACCGATAGTGGCTTTGGGTAAATTAGTCGCTTCAATTTTAATCAAAGCCACGTCGGTGCGTTTATCTGCGCCAATAATTTTGGCCTTAAATTCACGTTTATCAAATAACTTCACTAGCACTTCGTCGGCTTCGTTCACCACGTGCGCGTTGGTTAAAATATAGCCATCTGCGCTAATAATAAAGCCCGAGCCGAGTGATTGCGACTTATATTCTTGACCGCCTTGGTCGCCTTGTCCGGGTTGACCAGGAATACCAAAGTGTTTAAAGAATTCTTGCAAGTCTGGATCATCTGGCATGCCAGGGAAAGGCGACACGTTGTTACCCGCCTGCATGACTTGCGTGACGCTAATATTCACCACTTCTGCGCCGTGCTTTTCGGCCAGCTCGGTGAAATCTGGTAGGTTATTTGCAATTGCAATTTGACTAAAACTTGTAACCGCGAGTGTGAATGCAAGCGAAGCGGCAGAAATCCAACTTTTTAACATCTATATTCTTCCTTAAATATTGTTTAATTAAAATACTGTTTAACTAAAGCCAATGGTAGCTTCGTGACTAGCCAACCTTAAAATCACCGGTTGTTGCAGCCTAAAATAATTGCTCGACATGGTATGGCCTTTTACCCACAGCAAACCAAGTGCCAAGCCTATCACTGCACCCAGCATGGCGCTGGCATCTGTTTGCCTAAAGTGTGACACTAATATGGCGCCGATTAACATGGTTGCAAGTGGCAATATATAAAGCAACAAGGCGCTTTTTACCAAGGCTTTTTCGTTAATACCAACAATAACGCTGTCACCTACTTTTGCGTTGATACGATTTTGCGCTTTGAAGGCGCTAGATTTGTGCGCGAACAATTTGCCCCAAATGGAGTTGCCGCAACCGCGTGTTTGGCCACACAAGCCACAGGCGGTTTTGCGTTCGATTTCTAGCGTAGCTGTGGAATCACTTGACGAATTTTCAAGCGAGAGAATGACGGCGCGTTCTTCTATCATATTGTTTTAAAAAGTTTATTTACACGGTTTATTTACTTATTTAGGGCGGTTTGTTTTTTAAAGCTCACAGCTTTGGCAATTTGCATCACCGTGGCTTCTGGCACCTCGCCCACCACGGTGATTTGATAACCTTCAACTACGTGAGCGCAAATATTGGTAGAACCTATCAGCATATGCCCCATTTTAGGATGCATGCCCTTGGTAAGGGGCTCGATAAATACTGAAACTGAGGCAATGCCATCCGAAAATATAATTTGATCTACTGGCGCAGCTTTGCCCGGCACAGTAAGCATAATGTGGTCAACTTTCACATAACCCGTTGGCAGCTCAGTCACAATCCAATCGGTATTCACGTGGTTCACCGCAGTAGCGTCTTCCGTCATGTAGCTTTTGCGCACATCAAATTTTGGCTGAAACCAATTCACATCTTGCGAATTAAGCATGCTGAGCTGGTTAAATTCAATCTGTTCCAAGGTTTGATTTTTGCTGTCGAGCAATGTCATTTTCAGCAGTAAGCCAAATTCAGTATCTGCCCAAATTTTGTAGCTATAGCGAAAAGTGTCATTTGGCACCAGCTCAATAATTTGCGCTTCACGGCCTGCG
>JANYGD010000036.1 GCA_025359405.1 Methylotenera sp.
ATTGGTTGCAGAGTTTTCCACCGTTGTTAGCTTTAGAGGCTAATGCGCGCGATATTTTAACTAAATCTGCTCGCATTGTAGAAGCGCCAATCGGCACTGTTGGCTATCGCGAAGGTGGTACTTGCGGGGCTTATGTCATGAGGCTTGCAGGGCAATCGCGGGTGTATAAAATGTCGTCTTCTGGGCGCGAAATTTTGCTTTACCGCGTCGCCGCGGGTGAAACCTGCGTGATCACCACCACTTGTTTGTTGGGCAATAGCGATTATCCTGCGTCTACGATTGTGGAGGAGCCAATTCGCGACGTGATTATTCCGGCAGCGGCATTTAATCAATTGATGGTAGATTCGGCCGTGTTTCGCCGCTTTGTCATGACCAATTATGGCGCGTTGATTACCGATTTAATTTTGTTGTTAGATGAAGTGGCTTTTCATAGCTTAGATGCGCGCTTGGCCAAGCTGCTATTGGATACTGGCGGTGTGACCGTCAGTCGCACACACCAACTCATCGCTGATGAGCTTGGCACCGCACGCGAAGTGGTAAGCCGTCAATTGAAGCGTTTTGAACAAAAAGGCTGGGTTGCGCTTGGGCGCGGCCATGTAGAAATTACCAACCGCGCTAAATTAGAAGTTTTAGCAAATAGTTAGTTTAAAACCTAGCCCCCATCCTGCAGGTTTCTTTCGCTGGGTTCTCAGCTGTCATCAGGTCAAGCTCTTTCTTAGTTTCTGGTACGTTAACCACTAGTGTGCAATTCACACATTTACCTTTGGCTTCATCGTAGCCTTTAATCGCCTCTAGGCCTTTTACGTCGGTCATAATCGTTTCGTCTAACACCGCTTCGCCCATTTTTGCGCCAGTAATATCTGCGCCCGTTAAATCGGCTTTGCTGAAATCGGCGCGGAATAAATCGGTGTTGCGTAAATTTGCACCCCTAAAATCGGCAAATTTGAAGTTGCTGCGATTAATATCAGCGCCTTCAAAATTGGTATTGGCAAATCTGCCACCAATGGCATCAAAGCGCATCGCACCCATCGGTTGGTTACCAATATCTAAACCAAAGCGACCACGCACAACGGTAGCGTTGCTCATGTCTACATTGCCCAGCGTGCCTATCATGCGCGCGTTGGTGAGGTTGGCGCCTTGAAAATTGGTTTTATCAAAAATTGCTTGAAAGATGGTTGCATCGGTTAAGTTAGCACCGCTCAAATTGGCGTTTTCTAATCTGGCTAAGTTTAGATATGAGCCTTGCAAATTAGCACCGCTTAAATTGGCACCCATTAGCTCTGCACCGAAAAAGCTTACGTTTTGCATATTACAATGGCGTAAATCCATACCGTTAAACACCAAATATCCTGCATCTTTGTTACTTAAATCGCAGGTTTTGCTGTTAATCTGTGCTAAAGCATCGGCTTGGCTGATTTTCGTGCGCGCGACTTCAACGTTGTTGTCATGTCCACTGCCAGCCATGGGTTCGGCATTCATTTCCTTCATACTGCTTTTATCGCCAGCGTTTTTTTCATAAAACATTTTGGCTTTGTTCACAGTTTCTTCAGGATTCTTTAGAAATTCCTCTTTTGCGCCTTGGCTGCTAAAACAATAGGTTTTGCCTTTGTAAACTTCGCTAACCGTGCAATTGGTTTTAAATAAAACGCCTTCAGATAAGCCAGTGGTGCAGTTGTTGCCCATTTCGCCTTTGGCTGGCTCTGCAGCAAAGGCGATGCTACTAAATAATAGCGCGGCGCTTGCGAGTGCAAGGGTTAATTTTTGCATGATAAACTCCAAAATTAGTGCTACATAATAGTGTAGATGGCGCTAGTATAGGCGCATTGCAAGGCCACACAGTAACTCCAGTCACACAGTGCATATATATCAGGTTACATAGCGCATTAATACAGATATATTAGTCGCAAACCATCAGAAAATCCTACAATTTTTTCAAATGTGCAGCGCTAAGTAAAATCATTAATTTAAAAGACAGTGTCATCAAACAAAAAGTTGCTCCGTTAGTTGCTCATCTGCACGAAATTATTTTCGTAAAAATTGCAGACAAACTAGAGGAGATTTAAAAATGCGTAATACATTATTATTGGGTTTAATTGCGGCGACGGTTTCATTACCAGCTTTGGCAAATGGTGATTATGAAGATAGCGCTCGCGTTATTTCGGTAACACCACAGTTTCAGCGTGTCAATACGCCTAGCCAAGAGTGCCGTACCGAATATGTACGCGAAAGTGTTTATGAAGACCACAGTCGTTCACCAGGCGGTGCGATTCTTGGTGGTGTAACTGGTGGTTTGCTAGGTAGCTTAATTGGTCGTGGTAACGGCCGTGTAGCCGCCGCTGCCGTGGGTGCTGGTGTTGGTGCTGTTGTGGGTGACCGCATGGACAATGACTATGATCGTGGTGGTCGTGAGCATGTAGTTACACGCCCAGTTGATCGTTGTGTGACTGTTGATAATTGGAGCCAAGTGCCTGCGGGTTATTTGGTGAACTATGAGTACAACGGCCGCCAATACTCAACCGTAACGGATCGTGACCCAGGTCGTTATATTCCTGTGCACGTGGATGTAAGGCCTAATGGCTACATCTCAGATGTAAGTTATAGCCAACCACGTGGCTATGATGATGACGAGCATGACCATAGAGGCTGGGATCGCGGTGAACATCGTGATCACGACCGTCATTACTGGTAACAGCTAGCAATAGTTAAGTAAGTAGAAAAGCCACCCACAAGGTGGCTTTTCTATTGGGTGTCATTTATCAATGCTAAAATAGTGCCCATGTTTACTTTTCTTCAAAATATATTCCAACCCAAAATATCTAACGCAGCACAAGCTTGGCAACAAGCCGGAAATGAGGCGGGAAGCGCGTATTGGCTGTATGCTGCGCCGGTGCACTTGGTGCTGCAATGTGATAGTTTTAGTTTGGCCGAGCCTGTGCCTTTACCACTAGAAAACGATGAAATAGAGGCCCTGACAAGTGCTTTAAATAAGCACTTTACGGCAGATGGTTTGATGTTTTTTTGGCATGAAAATATGTGGTTTCTAAGCATGCAGCACAATCCACAAATACAAACAATTGCTCCGCAAGCTGCGATGAATAAAGACATAGCTGCGTATTTACCAACGGGCGAGGACGTAACGGCATGGGCAAAATTTACGAATGAAGTGCAAATGTTGTTGTTTGAACACCCAATCAATCTCGCCCGCGAAGCTAAACGCTTGCCAGCGATTAATAGCATTTGGTGTTACGGCGGCGGACAGTTAGAAAATCATGCAAATTAAGCAGCGTGTATTTGATGCAACCATTGTAAAAGAGCTTGTTGCTCAAGGCATCAATCCGCTACTCGCTAGGTTGTATGCGGCTCGCGGCGTGGTGAGTAAAAATGAGCTTGAAACTTCATTGAGTGAAATCATTCCACCAGAACAACTTACCAATAGTAGCGAAATGGCTAAATTATTAGCCGATGCCATTGCGCAAAACAAAAAAATATTGGTGATTGGTGATTACGATGCTGATGGCGCAACGGCGACGGCGGTGGCGGTGAAGGGTTTGCGTAGCATGGGCGCGCAAGTAGATTTTCTCGTGCCAAATCGTTTCGAATATGGCTACGGTTTAACGCCAGAAATTGTCGCGCTTGCCGCCACTTTAAACCCTGATATTTTGATTACCGTTGATAACGGCATTGCCAGCGTAGATGGCGTGATAGCCGCGAATTTACTGGGCTTGCAGGTATTGATTACTGACCACCATTTACCTGCGGAAACTACGCCACAAGCCGCTTTTATCGTGAATCCTAATCAACACGGTTGCCAATTCCCCAGCAAAAATCTCGCTGGCGTGGGCGTGATGTTTTACGTATTACTGGCGCTACGCGCAGAGTTGCGTGACCGTGGTGTGTTTACCGAAAAACCAGAACCCAATTTAACTGAATTGCTCGATCTAGTCGCGCTGGGCACAGTGGCGGATTTAGTTAAATTAGATAGTAATAATCGTATTTTGGTGGAGCAGGGTTTGCATCGCATCCGAGCAGGCGCTTGTTGTGCAGGCATCACCGCATTGTTAAAAATTGCAGGAAAATCACCAGAAAAAGTGACTGCACAAGATTTAGGTTTTTACGTAGGCCCTAGGCTGAATGCGGCTGGCAGGCTAGATGACATGCGTCTGGGCATTACCTGTTTGCTGGCCGAGACTGAGGCGGATGCAACGCAAAAAGCGCAAATCTTGCACGAGCTGAATATGGAGCGTCGCAATATCGAAGCTGACATGCAAGATAGTGCTTTGATTTCATTGGAAGATATCGACGTTCCCGAAAATTTTAGCTTAAGTATTTATAACGCGGATTATCACCAAGGCGTCATCGGCATTTTGGCATCGCGGCTTAAAGAAAAATACCATCGCCCGACGATTGTTTTTGCAGACGCGGGCGATGCTATTGTAAAAGGTTCTGGGCGCTCAATCGCCAATTTACATTTGCGCGATGCGCTGGATTTGGTTACCAAACAGCATCCGCAGCTTATTATCAAATTTGGTGGCCACGCCATGGCGGCAGGTTTGAGCATCAAACAAGCAGATTTTGCAGCATTTCAAATTGCGTTTGAAGCAGTTGCGCGCGCGCTGCTTACCGAAACTGATTTGCAAGCAATCATCGAAACAGATGGGAATTTAGAGATAAATGACATAAGCCTGCAGACCGCACAGATATTGGCTTCCGGTGTATGGGGTCAGGGCTTTGCGCAACCGATTTTTTGCGATGAATTTAAAGTGATCAACCAACGCATTGTCGGCGGAAAACATTTAAAATTAGTTCTTGAAAAAGTAGATCAAGAAAAAGACCGAAAACGGTTTGACGCCATTTATTTTAATTGCACCGAAAATTTGCCAGAAAATATTAACGCTGTATACGCGCTAGAAGCCAATGAATATAAGGGTTTGCAGACAATGCAGTTACAAATTAAACACATTGACCAGCTTGTGGCTTACGCGTAGAATTCGCGCCAATTCTTAAGGTCTGTTCATACACCCAAAAATGACTCAAAAAACTACCCAGAAATTAGTCGTTGCCAATTGGAAAATGCACGGTAATCTTAAGCAAAATTCGGCCTTGTTGACCGATTTTGTTGAAAATTTATCTGCTTTAAAACACACTCAAATGGTCGTCTGCGCACCATATCCATATCTCGCGCAGTTACAAAGTATGCTGCAACACACCAATATCGCTTGGGGCGCACAGAATGTGGCTAAAAACGAAGTTGGCGCATTTACCGGTGAAGTTAGCGCGGCTATGTTGACGGACTTCGGCTGCAAATACGTAATTATTGGTCACTCGGAGCGCGCTACTGCGTATTGTGAATCGGACGAAAATATCGCCACCAAATTTGTGCAAGCGAAAAGGCATGGCTTAACGCCGATTTTGTGCGTGGGTGAAACCTTAATTGAGCGCGAAGCAGGCGTGATGGAGATGGTGGTGAGTAAGCAATTAGACACCATTATCAACACGCATGGCGCGGCGGTTTTTGCCGATGCGGTGATTTCATACGAGCCGATTTGGGCAATAGGCACGGGCTTAGCGGCCACGCCTGAGCAGGCGAAAAACATGCATTTGTTTATTCGCAATAAAATTTCAAACTTGAATATTGAGGCTACGAATCGCTTAAAAATCCTCTATGGAGGCAGCGTAAACCCTCAAAATGCGGTACAATTATTCGTTGTTCCAAATATCGATGGCGGGCTGATTGGTAAATGCTCGCTAAATGCACAAGAGTTCGAAGCAATCTGTCATGCAGCTGAAACTTCAGTAACATAAAATGACAGCAAAATAGCAAATTTTAGGTAAAGAAGATGGAAAATTTAGTCACAATTATTCACATTTTGGCAGCAGCAGGTGTCATCGGCTTGGTATTATTGCAGCATGGAAAAGGTGCCGATATGGGTGCTGCGTTTGGTAGTGGTGCGTCTGGCAGTCTGTTTGGCGTGAGCGGCTCATCTAATTTTATGAGCAAAGCCACCGCAATTTGCGTGGCGATATTTTTTGCCACCAGTTTAACGCTAGCCTATATGGCAAGCCACCGTGTGGGCAATGGCAGCGTGGTAAAAGCGCCAGAAGTGAAAACTGAAGTCAAGCAGCCTGCAACGAAACCTGCTGAAACTAAACCAGTAGAAACAACACCAGCTGGCAATGCTGCAAAAGATATTCCTAATTAAGATTTAGTAATAAAAATTGCCGTCGTGGTGGAATTGGTAGACACGCAACCTTGAGGTGGTTGTGACTAAGGTCGTGAGAGTTCGAGTCTCTCCGTCGGCACCA
>JANYGD010000041.1 GCA_025359405.1 Methylotenera sp.
AATTGCCGAGGAAGATGTTGAGCAAAATCAAGCCATCGGCCAGCACGGTTTGGCGCTCATTAAAAGTTTATATCAAAATAAACAATTCAATATTTTGACGCATTGCAATGCGGGTTGGCTGGCTACCGTCGATTTTGGCACCGCGCTCGCGCCCATTTATGCCGCGCACGATGCGGGTTTGAGTGTGCACGTGTGGGTCAGCGAGACGCGCCCGCGCAATCAGGGCGCTGCGCTTACGGCGTGGGAGCTGGCGCAGCACGGTGTGCCGCATACGGTGATTACCGATAACGCTGGTGGTCACATGATGCAACACGGCTTAGTGGGCATGGTGATTGTTGGCGCAGATCGTGTGACGGCTAATGGCGATGTATGCAATAAAATTGGCACTTATTTAAAAGCACTTGCGGCGCATGACAATAACATTCCGTTTTACGCCGCTGTGCCTTCGCCAACCATAGATTGGCATATTTCAGATACAAGTGAAATTGAAATTGAGCATCGACATGGCGATGAAGTAGCGCATTTACAGGGATTGAGCGCAGATGGCAGTGTGCAAAATGTACGTGTAATTCCAATGGAAAGCAAAACTGTAAACCCCGCGTTTGACGTGACGCCGGCAAGGCTGGTAACCGGTATTATTACTGAGCAGGGTGTGTTTGCGCCATCTGAATTGCTTAAGTTAAAAAAGGCTTGAATCATGCAAAATCAATTATTAAAAATCGCACAGAAACTAGCCGAACTCGGCCTCAATAAAGGCACTTCAGGTAATTGTAGTGTGCGTTATGAAGATGGGTTTTTAGTCACACCATCAGGCATGGGCGTGGAGGATATGACTGCAAACAGCATGGTGCAGATGCAACTTGATGGCAGTTTTGAGACAAGCAAGAAGCCATCAAGTGAATGGCGTTTTCATCGCGATATTTTGTTAGTCAGGCCAGAAATTAACGCGGTGATTCACACCCACAGCATGTTCGCGACCACAATGGCGTGCTTACACAAAGATATTCCGTCGTTTCATTATATGATAGCCGTGGTAGCTGGCGACACCATTCGCTGTGCACCTTATGCCTTGTTTGGCTCGCAAGCTTTGTCAGATTATGCTTTGGCGGCGTTGGCAGATCGCAAGGCTTGCTTGCTGGCGAATCACGGCATGATAGCGTTAGGGCGTGATTTAGAGGATGCGCTGGCGGTAACGGTGGAAGTGGAAAACCTGTGCGAGCAGTATTGGCGCATTTTGCAGATTAACCCCAACCCGCCATTACTCAACGAGCAAGAAATGCGTGACGTGTTTCAGCAGTTTAAGGGTTACGGTAAGTGGGCAGTTTAACGTTTTATATAGGCGCTAGAGTTGCACCATGCTTAATGAATTAATCAGGGGTTACTTACACTCTTTAGGAAAAGTGACATAGGTGTTTTGGTCTTTAACTAAGATAGGTTGCGCATTAGGGTGCTCATTTCTTAATCTTAATGCTTTTTCTTTTGAAACTTTTGCTAAATCTATTTTATTGCTCTTTTCTAAAGCAAAGGATTGATCTTCTAGTACTAAAGCGTAGCCTATAGGATCGTTTTTAACGAAAAATGCATCTCCACTCTTGATAATTTCATCGTAGTAATTTAAGGATTTTTCATATTCACCTCTTTCAATATAGAGCTGCACTAGCTGAATTAAGTGCGGTAATTCGCGTGGATATGAGCCTTTTAATTTTTTACTCTCATTAACTGCTTGAATAAAAGCTGATTCTGCATCAGACCATTTGCATAAGTTTGCTTTGGATAAGCCATAGTAATGCAAGATATCTACAAGTTTTTCAGGGGTTATGGAGCTAAAAGCTTTTGCTAAAAAATCTGCATTTGCTAAAAATTCTGATGCTTCATCACGCGCGCAAGAAAGCTGTTCCTCAGCATAACCAAATGCTTTTTCACGTAGAGCAGTGATTCCATTATTCAAACAATCGGATACTATAACCTCGGGTGCACTACTAACGTTGAAAGCAAAAGACGAAGGTACATAAAATGCAAAAAGACAAAACAAGTATATTTTAAGACTGTTAATTAATCTCATGTCACTTCCTTAAATTAATGCAAGATATTTTCTACATGTAATCCTGTTTTTCACTTATATCTTTTAACTGTTTTATTGTGATTGTACTGCCTTTGCGGTAAAATTTCTTCCCGTCTGCAATGTTTCTTAAAGTTCCTAATGACCAAATATATATTCGTTACCGGCGGTGTAGTTTCCTCTCTTGGTAAAGGTATCGCGGCCGCGAGCCTTGGCGCCATCCTCGAATCGCGCGGCATCAAAGTGACCATGCTCAAGCTTGACCCGTATATTAACGTTGATCCTGGCACCATGTCGCCCTTCCAACACGGCGAAGTGTTTGTGACCGATGACGGTGCAGAAACTGATTTGGATTTAGGCCATTACGAGCGTTTTATCAGCAGTCGCATGGGCAAGCGCAACAACTTTACCACCGGCCAAATTTACGAAAGTGTGATTAAAAAAGAACGCCGTGGCGAATATTTAGGCAAAACCGTACAGGTGATTCCGCACATTACCGACGAGATTAAAGCGCACATTCGGCGCGGCGCAGAAGGCGCAGATGTGGCCATTGTAGAGATTGGCGGCACGGTGGGTGATATTGAATCACTCCCGTTTTTAGAGGCCATTCGCCAAATGGGTTTTGAAGGCGGCAAAACCAGCGCTTGCTATGTGCACTTAACATTATTACCTTGGATTCCAACTGCGGGTGAACTTAAAACCAAACCAACGCAGCACTCGGTAAAAGAATTGCGCGAAATCGGTATTCAACCCGATATTTTGCTGTGTCGCGCCGAGCGCGATATTCCCGAAGAAGAAAAACGTAAAATTGCGCTGTTTACCAATGTGGCTTTTGAAGCTGTTATTAGTGCGATTGATTCGGATTCTATTTATAAAATCCCCGGTTTGCTACACGACCAAATGATGGATGAAATTGTTTGTCATAAGCTGGATATTTTGGCGAAAGCGGCGGATTTGTCGAGCTGGAAGCACATTACACAATTGCTGGCAAACCCAAAATATAATGTGGATATTGCGTTTGTCGGCAAATATGTCGATTTGGCTGATTCGTACAAATCACTCACGGAAGCCTTAATCCATGCGGGTATTCACACCGAATCGAAAGTGAAAATTCACTATATAGATAGTGAGGAAATCGAAAAAAATGGTATTGACGTACTAAAAGCTATGGATGCAATTTTGATTCCTGGCGGTTTTGGTGTGCGGGGTACTGAGGGCAAAATTGCGGCGATTAAATACGCTCGTGAAAACAAAATCCCCTATTTAGGCATTTGTTTGGGCATGCAGTTGGCGGTGATAGAATTCGCTCGCAATGTGACTGGCTTGAAAGATGCGAATAGCACGGAGTTCAATGCGGACGCGCCTCACAAGCTGATTGGTTTGATTACCGAGTGGAAAGATGCCACTGGCAAAGTTGAAGTGCGCGATGAAAACTCTGACCTTGGCGGCACCATGCGTTTGGGTGCGCAAGCATGTCCAGTTGCGCCGAATACACTGGCGGGTAGTATTTATGGTGCGCAAGTGAATGAGCGTCATCGGCATCGTTATGAAGTGAACAATCATTATGTAGAACAGCTTAAAAAAGCAGGTTTGGTGATTTCCGCACGTACTACGGATGAAAATTTATGTGAAATTATTGAGCTGCCAAAAGCTACGCACCCATGGTTTGTAGGGGTGCAATTTCACCCAGAATTTACGTCAAATCCGCGCACAGGTCATCCATTGTTTAAAGCTTATGTAGAAGCTGCTCTACATAATAAAAAGGCAAAATCATGAAATTATGCGGCTTTGACGCTGGCTTAGATAAACCCTTGTTTTTGATTGCTGGCCCATGCGTGATTGAATCACGCGAATTTGCGATTGAAACCGCGGGCAAGCTAAAAGAAATTGCAGCAAGAGTGGGCATTCCGTTCATTTATAAATCAAGTTACGACAAAGCCAATCGCAGCTCGACCAAGACATTTCGCGGCTTTGGGCTGGATGAAGGCTTGCGCATTTTAGATGAAGTGAAAAGCCAAATCGGCGTGCCAGTGTTGACCGACGTGCATACAGAAGAGCAAGTATCAGCCGTGGCGGCGGTAGTGGACGTGTTGCAAACGCCGGCATTTTTATGCCGCCAAACCGATTTTATTATTGCTGTCGCCACGTGTGGCAAGCCGGTGAATATCAAAAAAGGCCAGTTCTTAGCACCGCACGACATGTTGCAAGTGGTGAAAAAAGCCAAAGAGGCGAACGGCAATGCGGACACTATTATGGTGTGCGAGCGTGGCGCCTCATTTGGGTACAATACGCTGGTTTCTGATATGCGTAGCCTAGCAATTATGCGCGAAACTGATTGCCCGGTGGTATTCGATGCCACGCACTCGGTGCAGCAGCCAGGCGGGCAAGGCGACAAAAGTGGCGGTCAACGTGAATTTGTACCAGTGTTGGCGCGGGCTGCGGTGGCGAGCGGTATTGCAGGTGTGTTTATGGAAACGCATCCAGACCCTTCAAAAGCCTTGTCAGATGGCCCAAACGCGTGGCCTTTGCACAAAATGGAAGATTTATTGCATTTGTTGGTAGACTTGGATAAATTGGTTAAAAAAGCTGGTTTTGCAGAGCAGAGTTTGTAAATTAAAAATAGATTAAGTTAAAGGAATTGAAATGAGCGCAATTGTAGACATCATCGCCCGCGAAATTATGGATTCACGCGGCAACCCAACTGTTGAGGCCGATGTGCTGCTGGAAAGTGGCGTGATTGGCCGCGCGGCGGTGCCATCGGGCGCTTCTACCGGCAGCAAAGAGGCAGCAGAGCTGCGTGATGGCGATGCGGCGCGCTATTTGGGCAAGGGCGTGCTGCAAGCGGTTGAGAACGTGAATACCGAAATTACCGAAGCGATTATTGGTTTGGATGCTGAGGAACAAAGTTTTATCGACAAAACCTTGATTGAGCTGGATGGCACAGAAAACAAAGACCGTTTAGGTGCAAATGCGATTTTAGCGGTTTCGATGGCGTGTGCACGCGCGGCGGCGGAAGAGAGTGGATTGCCGTTGTACCGCTATTTAGGCGGTTCTGGCAGCATGCAATTACCTACGCCGATGATGAATATCATTAACGGTGGCGCGCACGCCGATAACTCAGTAGATATGCAAGAATTTATGATTATTCCTGCTGGCTTACCCAGTTTTAGAGAGGCTTTGCGTTGTGGCGCGGAGGTGTTTCACGCGTTGAAAAAGACGCTGCATAAAAAAAGCCTGGCGACCACGGTAGGTGACGAAGGCGGTTTTGCGCCAAATTTGGCTTCAAACGAAGCGGCGATTCAATTGATTTTAGAGGCGATTTCAGCAGCGGGTTACGAGCCAGGCCGCGACGTGTATTT
>JANYGD010000051.1 GCA_025359405.1 Methylotenera sp.
GTTTCGATTCCTATAGACGAGCGCGAGTTTGACCAAATCGCACAAAACGATATGCAACCGTTTCGGCAGATGATTGATGAAGGTTTAGCCGCCATTATGCCCGCACACGTGATTTACCCGAAAGTGGACGATAAACCTGCAGGCTTTTCGCCTAAATGGCTACAAAAAGTGTTGCGCGAAAGATTAGGCTTTAATGGCGTGATTTTCAGTGACGATTTAAGCATGGAAGGCGCATCTGTGGGTGGCGACGTGACTACGCGCAGCCTAGCGGCACTGAATGCGGGTTGTGATATGGTGTTGCTGTGTAATCGCCCAGATTTAACGGATGAATTGCTAGAAAAGCTCGAATGGAAAATGCCTGCGCTTAGCATCGCGCGGCTTGCACGCATGCACGGCGCACGTTACCCAATGAGTTTGCCGCATTTACATGAAAACGCTGAATTTGTGGCGGCCGTGAAACGCGTGGGAATGGTGGGAAAATCTGAAAGTGACTTGTTTGCTTGAAACATATTATTCACAATTCTCTACTTGAAACTTTCGCCAATAATCGCTATCTTAGTAGTGTTGCCGTTTGGCAATTTTGATAAGGAAATAAAATGTTAGATGATATTCAAGTATTAGGTCGTGAAGGTAGTTTAGCTACGCAGAATAAAGTGTTGCGCAACACTTACGCCTTGCTTGGCCTCACCATGATTCCAACTGTGATTGGTGCAATGGTGGGCATGAAGATGAATTTTGCGTTTGCAGCGATGCATCCGTTTATGTTTGCAATTGGTGCAATGGCAGTGATGTATGGCTTGTTTGCGGCAATTTCCGCAAATCGTAACAGCAGTATCGGTGTAGTTTTATTGCTCGGCCTCACGTTTTTACTTGGCTTGATGCTTGGACCAATTTTGCAATATGCTCTGCATTTACGCAACGGCGCGCAGATTGTCGGCTTAGCGGCAGGCGGTACGGGCGTGATATTGATGACCATGGCAGGCATCGCAACTACCACCAAGAAAGACTTTAGCTTTATGGGTAAATTCTTGTTGATCGGTATTATTTTACTGATTGTGGCTTCGTTGGCGAATCTCTTTTTACACATTCCAGCCATGACTTTAGCACTTTCTGGCATTGGTGTGATTTTATTCTCAGGTTTTATTTTGTACGACGTGAGCCGTATTGTGAATGGCGGCGAAACTAATTATGTGATGGCAACTTTAAGCTTGTATATGAGTGTTTACAACCTGTTTACTAGCTTGTTGCAATTGTTATTGGGCTTAATGGGCGGTAATGATTAAGCGTTTTAAGTTGTAAAAAACCCGCCTCGGCGGGTTTTTTTAATTGCTAATTAAAATTTAATTTCTTGTTTCATCGTCATGTTTTTCTTCGTAAATTTCTTTGCTATCTTCGTTTAAATCTTTGTGCAAATCTTTACGTTCATCTTTGGTTAGTTGGCCATCCGCTTTATAAGCTCTCTCTTTTTGGCGCAATTCTTTTTGATCTCCACGCAAATCTTTTGCTTCATCTCTTGTTAATTCGCCAGATTTTACGCCACCCGCAATACGTGCATGTTGATTATGTTGGCGATGATTAATACGGTGGTCACGCCCACCCGCAAATGCGCTACTGACCAACAGACTAGATACAGTTAACCCTATTAAAACCATTGTAATTTTTTTCATGAATTTCTCCTGTAACAATATTAGGTTGATTATTCACATCAACACGCAGACAACGTGTTGTAAAGCCAATGCGTTGACAGCGTTTAGGTAGGTTTGCTTCGACGTTGTTTGAAAAAACTAGATAATACTTCGCCACATTCTTCAGCCAAAACACCACCAGTGACTTCGGTATGATGATTGAGTTTTGGTTCATTCATTAAATTAACCACGCTACCACAAGCACCAGTTTTGGGGTCGCTTGCGCCGTAAATCAGCTTTGCAATGCGTGCGTGTTGTATCGCGCCGCTACACATGGCGCATGGTTCCAGCGTCACGTAGAGTGTGCAATCGACTAATCGATAATTGCCCAGATACGTCGCTGCTTCACGCATTGCGATGATTTCTGCGTGTGCGGTCGGGTCGTGTAAACCAATTGGGGAGTTGCTTCCAGAGCCAATAACAACGCCATCTTTGACCACAATCGCGCCAACTGGAACTTCGTTATTTTTTGCAGCTTGGCGCGCCAATTCAAGCGCTAGCTGCATGTAATCAAGCTCTGTTTTAATGCAGGCAGACAAATTAAGTGGCTATTTAGCCTTCTTGACTGGTTTTTCATCAGTCTCAATATCAGATTGGCGCACTTGGCCTTTTCGTTCAGTGTAATTATCAGCCCAGCGCATCAGCAGGTATATCAGGCACAACACCAATGCGCCACCCACCCACATGCCGATTTCTTCTGTGGTTGGCATAGCATCTTGTGCCGGCAACAGAATAACCTTACGCAAAAATAGCACCAGCGCTACTTCTACAAATGTTTCAACTAACAGCCTGCCACCCATTAAGTAACGGATCTCGGCCGAAATAAGAGCAGAGATAGTCCATAACAACATCAGCGTGCCTAGTGCATACAAAAAGCCTTGCACTAAGTTAAGGTTATAGGCGACATTACGCACATCTATAAAAAACAACCAAGTAAACATGAGCACAGATGTTGCAAGAGCGAGCCCGATAACAATATGCGCAAAGCCATTTAGCCACAGCATGCCGCTTACGGCTAGTTTGTTGAGAAATTCGAGTCTGCGCGGGACTTGTACTTGGATTTGTGCCATGGTTTGCTCCTTGAAATTTAGTGACGGTAGCCTAATATTAGCATACTGAAGCATTGATTAGCACATTGAAATTATTATCACATAACCTAAGAAAAGAGAAATATGATGCAAATTAGAACCTCACAACAGCGCGGACACGCAAACCATGGCTGGCTAGATAGCTATCATTCGTTTTCATTCGCCAATTATTACGACCCGAAATGGATGGGTTTTTCGGTGCTACGTGTGATTAATGAAGACGTTATTGCGCCTAAGCAAGGTTTTGGCATGCATTCGCACGCCGATATGGAAATTATTACCTATGTGTTGCAAGGCAATTTGGCGCACAAAGATAGCCTTGGTAATGTGGAAGTCATTCACCAAGGCCATGTGCAGCGTATGACGGCGGGCACCGGTATCACGCATAGCGAGTTTAACGCGTCGAATACGGAGCCAGTGCACTTGCTGCAAATTTGGATTTTACCGAATCAGCAAGGCCTAAAACCGAGCTATGAAGATAAATTTTTTACTGACGAACAAAAGCAAAACCAATGGTGTTTATTAGCGAGTGAAAACGCAGAAGCGGGTTCATTAAAAGTTCATCAAGATATGGCATTGTATGCGGCAAAACTGAGTGAACGAAACCAATTGGAATACGCTCTTAAAGACAACCGTAGCGCCTATTTGCAAGTGGCGAGCGGCAGAGTAGAAATTAATCAGAAGCAATTTAATGCGGGCGATGCAGGTATGTTTGATGCCGCACAGACGCTACAAATTAAAGCCGTAGATAATGCAGAAATCCTGTTGTTTGATTTGCCGCTATAGTTTTATCTTGGCGATTTTATTTTAGGAGAAAAAGATGAAAAATGGCATTAAAAGAACTGCCCTGACAACCGCTCTGCTGTTGGCCTGTAGTCATGTACTTGCAGAGGCAGATGCATACAGAATTGACGATTCACATAGTTTTGCCAATTGGACTATTCGCCACGTAGCTTCAAAAACATCGGGTACATTTAGTGACATTAAAGGTAAAATTTTGATTGATGCTAAAAACCTAGCCAACTCCAGCGTGGAAGCGAAAATTAACATGCTGAGCGTGAATAGTAGCCACGCCAAGCGAGACAAAAATATCAAAGAAGAAGCCGAATATTTAGACACTAATAAATTTGCCGAAATGACTTTTGTGAGCAAAAAAATTGAGGCGAGTTCTAACACGGAAGGCGTGATGACGGGCGTGCTGACAATGCACGGGGTAGCGAAAGAAATGACGTTTCCATTTAAAGTGCTTGGTTTCGGTAACGACCCGTGGGGTGGCTACAGGGCTGGATTTGAAGCACACACAGCACTTAAAGCCAGCGATTTTGGCTTTGCTTGGCCGCTAAAACCAGATGCGCCAGTCGGTGATGATATTGAAATTACACTATTGATTGAGGGTGTGAAATTGCCGCCAGCGAGTCCAATAAAATAGTAAAACATTTAATAATAAAACGGAGAATTACATGGCAATAGATTTATTCAGCTCCACAAAACTTGGTGTAATTTCACTTAAAAATCGCATGGTGATGGCACCACTCACAAGGAACAGAGCGGGTGCTGGTGGTGTGCCACAAGCCATGAACGTAACTTATTATGAACAACGTGCAAGCGCCGGCTTGATTGTCACTGAGGCCACGCCAATCTCAGATATGGCACATGGTTACCCGGCACTACCTGGCATTTATACCGATGCGCAAGTGGCGGGCTGGAAGAAGATTACCGATGCGGTGCATGCCAAAGGTGGAAAAATCGTATCGCAAATATGGCATGTTGGGCGCATTTCTCACCCAAGCTTATTGCCAAACAGCGCGTTGCCAGTTGCGCCATCGGCCATCAAACCAGCGGGTCAAGCCTTTACTTACAAGGGTTTAGTCGATTATGTTGAGCCGCGTGCTTTGGATGCGAGCGAGTTACCAGGCATTGTGCGAGATTATGAGCATGCTACAAAATGCGCGCTTGCGGCGGGTTTTGACGGCGTAGAAATCCATTCTGCCAACGGCTATTTGTTAGACCAGTTTTTACGCGATGGTAGCAACAAGCGCACAGATAATTACGGTGGCAGTTTTGAGAATCGCGCACGTTTGCTCATGGAAGTAACACAAGCAGTGGTGAATGTGGCGGGTAGCGACAAAGTTGGCATTCGCTTATCACCCATTAATCCTTTTAATGATATGCATGATAGCCAGCCGCAGGCACTGTTTAACTACGTGGTAAGTGAACTCAACCAATTTAAGCTTGCCTATTTGCATGCTATAGAAGGTGATGTTAGCGGCAAGGCAGAATCATTTGATTTTGTAGCTTTACGCAAACTTTTCAAAGGGTCATACATGGCGAATTTAGGCTACGATAAGGTGCGTGGCAATGCTGCCATTGCTAGCGGCCATGCCGATGTGATTGCCTACGGCGTGCCATTTTTGGCTAATCCAGATTTGGTCGAACGCTACAGGACCAATGCCGCATTAAATGAAGCCGATGAAAACACCTTTTATGGTGGAGACGAAAAAGGCTACACTGACTATCCATTTTTGAAAGCCTAAACATCATGCAAAAACCCGCTATAACATCCGTTTCTATTCAAGAAGTCATTGCCAACCGCTGGAGCGGCCGCGCCTACGACGCAAACAAACAAGTAAGCCATGAACAAATAATCGCCTTGCTGGAAGCCGCACGCTGGGCGCCCTCGTGCTTTGGAGATGAACCTTGGCGCTTTATTGTGTGGAACAAAAATGC
>JANYGD010000074.1 GCA_025359405.1 Methylotenera sp.
GATTGCATTTTTAACTCTGGCGTTTCAGAGCTGGAGGTAAATTGCTCAAGCACTCGATTGACATCGCTCAGCGTGATTTTTTCTTCTAAACTACTTAGCATTAAATTTTGTACGACGGCCTCTAATTCTGCCAAATCGCCAGGCCAATCGGCATTTCTTAGCGCATTTAATGCGGCAATATCAAAGGTTTTATAGGGTACACCAGAAGTTTCTACCAACAAATTCGCCATTGCTGTAGCAAGGTCTGGAATATCTTCACGATGATCATTTAAAGCCGGCACTTTGAGCGTGCTATTAGAGAGCGCCTGCAACAAGGCGTTATCAAACTGCTCATTTTCTGCCAGTTGCGGTAAGCTTAAATAGCTGGCGCAGACAACACGCACTTGGTATTTTTCGGCCTTTGCCAACAACAACTGCAAGCCTTTTTGTTCGGTTTTATTTAGGGCAGAAACCTCATCAATAAACACAATGCCATCGCGCGCTTGCTCTAGCACCCCTAGCGGTGCGGTAGCTAATTTTTCGTACTCAGATAAGCTTAACCAAGGCGTGTCAGCTACATGTAAAAAACGTGCGCACAACTCAACACTACCGCCCTTTTTACCTATGAGTAATAGTGTGTTTTTGGTGCGTGAAATTTGCTCTAAACGCTGTTTTAACTCATTAATCACCAAACTTTTACCAAAGCTGGCCAAATTCATTTCGGTTTTGGGCAAGGTTTCTGCATGTTTTAGTGCTGCAGTCACCGTTTTAAGCAGCTTTTGTAAGGCAATTGGCTTCTCTAAAAAATCAAATGCGCCGATACGCGTGGCTTCCACCGCAGTATCAATAGTGCCGTGACCAGACATCATCACCACAGGCATAGTCAACAGCCCCGCGTTACCCCATTCTTTCAACAAACTAATGCCATCACAATCGGGCATCCAAATATCCAGCAGCACCATGTCTGGACGTTGTTTTAATCGCGAATCACGCGCCGCTTGTGCGTTTTCGGCAAGCGAGACTTGATGTCCTTCGTCCAGCAAAATATCGCTTAATAATTCGCGAATGCCAATTTCATCATCCACCACTAAAATATTTCGTGAAGCCATGTTTATACTTCCTTTTTCATACTTCGCCTTTTATACTTCTTTGGCCATTTTTTTGTTTACTACTCATTACCGACTTTTGAGTTACTGGTTTCTTAGCACGTACTTTTACAATTTTTTCGAGCTTCAGATTACTTTCAATAGACTTTTCAAGTGGTTTTTCAAGCGGTAGTACAATAGTAATACAGGCGCCCCCTGTTGGGTTGTTTTCTATTTTAATTTGACCAAAATGTTCTTCAATCATTTTTTTAACAATGGCCAAACCAAGGCCAGTGCCATGCGCTTTTGTTGTCACATAAGGCTCAAACGCATGGCTTAGCAAATCGACTGGGAAACCATGCCCGTTATCCTTCATAGTAAGTTTTATGGAGGCATCGTCAAACATTGTTTGTACCAAAATTGTTGGATTTTCAATTTGCTTAAGTGCGTCTTGCGCATTCTGCATTAAATTGTGCAACACCTGCCGCAACATGGTCGCATCGCCTTTTATATCGGGCATGTTAGGCATTAAGTTATAGGTGATTTTAACTTGTGGGCTATCATTGCTTGCGTTTTCATCTCGCACATTTTCATAAAGCGCAGAAACGTCTTTAATCAATTTATTAATATTCAGCTTGGTTAAATTGGCTGAAGGCGCGCGCGCGTACTCGCTAAATTCATTCACCATGCTTTTCATAGCGCTTACTTGGTTGACAATGGTATCGGTCGCCCGCTGTAACACATTGGCATCATCCGCATTCAGCTTGCTACTCAACTTATGTTGCAAGCGCTCAGCAGAAAGTTGAATCGGCGTCAGTGGATTTTTAATTTCGTGCGCTAAGCGGCGCGCAACTTCTCCCCAAGCCGCATCGCGTTGTGCTTGCACCATGGTGGTTACGTCGTCAAACACCACCACAAAGCCGTTATCAGCAGAACTTTTATCGCTATTAATGGGCAAACGTGTTGCGCGAACCAGCAATAATTGTTTGCCTTGCGGTCGCACAATTTCAATCTGTCGCGTTAGTTCAGACTTCTCTAACTCTTTCGATTTAGTCAACTCAAAATGCGTTTGCACAAGACTTACAAATTCCGCCAGAAACGCTTGGCTTTTTGCAATTTTAGCAAATGATTGATTTTCAAACTGCCTAAGGTTGATACCTAAAATATTGCTTGCAGTAACGTTATAAGTGCGTAGCTCGGCCTTTTCGTTAATCGCCAGCACGCCCGACGACAAATGTGCCAAAATAGTTTCTAGGTAACCACGCGCAGCCTCAACTCTAGCACGGTTGCGCTCTGTGGCCTTGGTGGCATCATCGAGCTGACGCGTCATACTATTAAACGATTTTACCAAAATGCCCAATTCATCTTTACCGTGCTCGGGTAGCATAGTGCTGTAATCGCCGCGAGCAATGGCACGCGTGCCTTCTGCCAACACGGTTAAGGGTTGCGATAGCCTACGGCTTAGCACAAACGCTATCGCTAGGGCAGACAACATAGCCAACATCAGCACCAAGGTCAGCGTGAGCTTAAACACGTCTTTGAGTGAATTACGGCTGTAAGAAAGCTCTTGATAATCGCGATACACGTCTTGAACCGCTTCCGCCGTATTCGAGAGCGATTTTGGCACCGGCTGTAACAATTGCAAAATGCGCGTTTCGCCAGCAATTTCTTGCACGTTCACCGGCGCTAGCACCCGCAAATACAAGCCTTTATTGGGAATCGGCTCAATTTTTCCATAAACCCGATTTTGCGCTTGGCGTAATTGTGGAACACTAGGCAATTCAGGTAAAAAACTGTTTGGATCGCTACTCGACACCGAAATAATACGTCCTTGCAGCGTCAGTAGAGTAGCATCTTGCACGCCAGATTTCTCTCGCAAATCGTTTAACATGCCATAATGACTGCGCGTTGGCTGAAAAGCCAAACTGGTGGCCATATTCTCCGCTTTTTCCTCCACATCGGCCAACATAATATCTAAGGCACGTTGGCCCAAACTCAAACCGCCATCCAAGGCAGATTCTACTTTTACGTTAAACCAGGATTCGATGGATTGCGTTAAAAAATTCACAGAAACCAAGTACACGATGAGACCAGGAATAATCGCCATCAGCGCAAACGTGCCGAGTAAACGCAAGGTGAGGCGACTACCCATGACCCCGTTTTTGATTTTTTTATACAAATGCCATAGCTGAACGCCAATAAGGATAATTAGCGAGCCCGCCAATGCGACATTCAGATACAGCAAAATCTTATAATAATCGCCAGAGATGGCTGTATTGGCACTTGCCAGTGAAAGTAGGTATAACAACACCAAGCCTAACGCCACACTAACAAATAGAATATATCTCATCGTATATCCATTTGCAGCATCATTGTTTCAACTCTTTGCCACTTAGCTCTTTACTGCTTGGCTCTTTACTATTTAGCTCTTTTAAGCTCCATTCAAATTTTTCTGAGCTTAAATTCCACATTTCTGAGCTAATGGTGTCGACTTGAATCGCTTTGGGCAACTTGCTTTGGTCTAATCGAAAAAGTAAGGCCGCTTTGTAATTTCCGCCCTTTTCCAGCAGCGATTTATCTAACACTCTCCAGTCTTTAATTTGAGCCAATTCTTGTCTGGCCTCACTTAAGCTTTCAAATGATTTTTGATGTGCGCCACGATTCACCAAATATTGACGACTCAGCGCGTGATAACTCAATGCCACACTATGGGAAATGGTGACAATCTCGTCGTCAAACCAGTATTTACGCGGACTGACGATTTGAAATTCGATTAAAAAATTAAGCGGCACACCTTTGTTCACCGCCTCTTCGAGCGCATCATTAAAATTAATATCCACATCTGCATTCAGGCTGTAATAATCATCTTGTGGTTGCAATTCTGCGTGCTTAATTTGAATGCTGCTTTCCGCCGCAAACGCAAAAGAAAGCACGCATGCCAAGCACAAAAAAAGGCTAGTTTTTTTGAAGTAGCGCGTAAAAAAGGCCATCGTGCTGGCTGGTAGGAATAAGCTGACCATGCTGTATCTGTATGTTTTTATCTAGCTCGTTAGTCAATATAATTGGGTATTGAGTTGCATCTTGGTTTTTTAGTAAAAATCTATCAATTTGCTGTTGATTTTCTTCATTAAAAATCGAACAAGTCACATAAAGTAATTTACCGCCTTTTGCCAATAATTGCCACAATTGTTGCAAAATTAGCGATTGTTGTTGTGAAAAAGAGACGAGATCCGCTTCGCGCCGCAACCATTTTATATCCACATGCCTGCGCACAATGCCCGATGCAGTGCATGGCACATCGGCCAAGATGCGGTCAAATGACTTATCAGCCTTCCAAGTGGCAGCATCGCCCAGCAGCAAATTAGCCTTTAAATTGAGTCGCTTTAAATTACTTTCCACACGGCTTAAACGGCTAACATCGTTATCCAGTGAGGTTAGCGAAACATCACACAATTCCAAAATATGCCCAGTTTTTCCACCAGGCGCAGCGCAGGCATCCAACACGCGCATGTTTGGCTGCAAATCCAATAAATGCGCCGCTAACTGCGCGCCATAATCTTGCACCGAAACCACGCCATCGGCAAAGCCCGGAATTTGCTCTACTGGCAAGGGCCTATTCAGCATCACCGCCTGCGCACCCAGTTGCGTCGCCTCAATATTTTGCCGCGCTAATAGCTGACAATATTCCTGTGCGCTGGATTTTCTAGCATTCACCCGCAAAGTCATGGGCGGATGCTGATTGCCTATTTCTAATATGCTCTGCCAAGCAGGTAGATATTGGCTTTTGAGCCTATTAATCCACCATTGTGGGTAGGAATAAAGTGCGACTTCGTCATTTTTTATTGCTTCAGCAAGTATATCTTTTTGGCGTAAAAAGTTACGCAAAACACCATTTACCAAACCTTTCGCCCATTTGGGTTTTGCATAACTCGCCGCTTTTACTGCCTGATTCACCACCGTAAAATTATCGGCTTTATCGTGCAATAATTGATAAAGCGCAACTAACAAAAGCGCAGTAATGTGCTCATTACTCAGTGGTTTTTCTAGCAATTGAGTAATGTAAGCATTCACTTCACCATAAAACCGCAACGTGCCATAACTTAAATCCGCCGCTGCGCCGCGCTGTTGAGGCGTTGCCACAGGGTAACTTTTAAGCGCATCTGACAACGCCAATGTAAGGTTGCGGCCAGATAACACATTGGATACGGTAATTGCTGCGATTTGTTGGGAAATATACAAAGAAAACTTTCAAATTCAAGTTGCTTGAATTTTACTCGAATACGCATTAACTAAAGTATTTAAGTGAATATTTAGCTAAAAAATTCACCTAGTTTCACATGCTGTCCTTGTACAAATTGTTGTGCAGTTTGGCGTTTTCCACTAGGCATTTGTAACTCAGTCACTTGTAAAACGCCATCGCCACAGCCCAATAAAATAGGGCCTTCCAGACCGGCTATTTCTCCCGCTTTAGCCTTACCTTTTTGCGCTTTTGCAAACCAAATGCGACAGGTTTCACCTCTAAATTGCGCGGTTGCTACAGGGAATGGATTGAAAGCGCGTATTTGACGCGAAATCTCCACCGCGCTTTTGCGCCAATCAATGGCGGATTCCGACTTTTCTAGCTTGTGCGCATATGTCACTAAGCTTTCATCTTGCTGAACACTAGGTAATACGCCATTTGCAGCCAAGTTACTCATGGCTTTTACCATTAAATCTGCGCCAATTTTACTAAGTTTATCGTGCAAAGTTTGTGTGGTATCACTTTCCATAATCGGCACAGCGCTTTTGCTCACCATCGCACCAGCA
>JANYGD010000126.1 GCA_025359405.1 Methylotenera sp.
GCCGCCATCAACACGCGTTGTTTGGATGACGTAGATTTATCTGTGCTTAAAGTGAGAAATTTCGATGGCCGTAAACTTTAAATTTGTTGATTGTTTGTTAGCATGATTGTAGATGTAGCCGTTGCAATTTTACAGCGAAAAAATAGTGCTGGTCAGGGCGAGTTTTTATTAGCTAGTCGGCCGTCAGGCAAAGGCTGGGCAGGTTGGTGGGAGTTTCCGGGTGGAAAAATTGAAGTGGGCGAAACACCCGAACATGCGCTTACACGAGAGTTAAAAGAAGAGTTAGGTATTAAACCGACTTACACGCAGCAATGGATTACGCGCCGATTTGACTATCCAGCGACAAGTGATTCAGCCGCCAAAATGGTGAATTTACATTTTTATTTTGTTGATGCGTGGGAAGGCGAATTAAGGCCGCGTGAAAACCAGCAATTAAGCTGGCAAACTCCAGAAAATATTAAGGTAACACCTGTTTTACCAGCTAATGCGCCGATTATTAAGGCGCTGGCGTTGCCACCAATTTATGCAATTAGTAATTTGGCAGAAATGGGTGAGCAGACATTTTTTGAGGTGCTAAAAAATCAGCTAGAAGGCGGTGTAAAGCTTGTCCAAGTGCGTGAAAAACAGCTTATAAAAGAAACATTTATGAAATTTGCTGCACAAGTAATCACACTGGCAAAACCTTACGGTGCAAAAGTACTAATTAGCGAAGATATCGGATTGGGACGTGCATTGGGCGCAGACGGCGTGCATTTACCAAGCCAAGCAATGTTAGTGCTTAAAACTAAACCTGCCGGTTTGATGGTATCCGCATCGTGTCACAATGCAATGGAGCTGGCACACGCGCAAATGCTGGATTTAGATTTTGTTGTGTTGTCGCCCGTTAAGTCAACGCTTAGTCACCCTGAAGCTGAGCCTTTAGGTTGGCAAAAATTTGCGCAGTTGGCAGAAAGTATATCGTTGCCAATTTATGCACTGGGAGGCATGGTGCTCAATGATTTGCCGGTGGCGCTTTCCTATGGTGCGCGTGGCATCGCCATTCAGCGCGGTGTTGCTTCTAATTTGCTTCTTTAATTGGTAGTGTTACATTTTGGTGCGTAATTTTATTGGCTTTGTCTTTAAAGCAGAGTTTAAATGCTACTTTATCACCTGTTTTTAACGGACTTTTTAAATCAAACAACATCAGGTGAAAGCCACCAGGGCTAAGCTTTTCAGGCTTGCCCGCTTGCAGTGGTAGCGCTTCTAGTTTGCGCATTTTCATGACATTATTGGTCATTGTCATACTGTGAATTTCTACTGAGCCAGCAGCAGGCGTTTCGATATACACCAACGTACTATCTAGCGGGCTGGTAAGCGTCATGTAAGCCGCACCAACGCTTTGTCCTGGCGCAATTGCGCGCACCCAGCTATCGGTAATTAAAACCGCTGCATGACATTCAAATACGAGCAGTAAACTAAAAAAGGCAGTAAATTTTAAAATCTTCATCATCTATTCTTTAAGCAAGTAATATAAACGAGTGATGTTTAGAGTAACAGTAAATTCAATAAATTCAACCAGCAAGCTTTATTTTTAATCAAACTCATCAGGTTCTTCAGGTGGTTTATTGTCTGGAATTTTATAATTTTCATTCGCCCAATCACCCAAATCAATCAATTTGCAGCGTTGTGAGCAAAATGGGCGAAAAGCATTACTGGCGCTGTATTCAGATAATTTTTTGCAATTGGGGCATGCAACTAAGCGGGGTTTAATCTCTACCATATTCAGATTTCAGACATTTCTGGACAACTTAAAATTAAAGATTACACAGGGTCAGGGTAAAATCAACTTCATGGTCACATTGTCTAGGTTTTTGTACGAAATCTAGTGCGAAAAAACGCACGTTAATGGCATATTTGTTTGCACTTACTTCTGGGAAGCACGGGCAACTGTCACTTAATTCAATTCTTAACATTTGTGCTGGCTTTGCGCCGCCTAACATTTGCTGAAAAAATCCATTTTCTACATGATATTTTGTGGCCATTCCACTACCACGCAAGATATGCAATATGGTTTTGATGGCGTCATACATTGGCATTAATCGATTCAGCCAATTATCAAAATCATTTTTGCGTTGCACTTGGTCAAGATTAAGCCAGTGGTGGTAAGAAGGCAAATCGAACTGACATACGCCACCCAAAATTCCAGTGCGTTGCTTGATGCTCATCAACCACTCGTTTTCGCGCAAGTGTTGGCCAAGTTTAGCATTATCACTGCGCAAAGTGGTAGAGCACGCACCAATTTCTTTGAGAATTTTATCTAAGGCCTTTTCTGCAATCACTGGGTTGCCGCGAAGATTCTGCATTGCGTGCCCTTGACGATCCAGCTCTTGCACTAAATCCATTTTAAGATCAGCACGATCAACAATATCCAACATTTGTAATAGTGAAATGAGTGCGCTGTGGTGGTTATGCTGATGCCCAGCCTCGACATTCAGCAAGATTTTGCCGAATAAATCTTCTAGCCGCAACAGGGTGCGAATACGCTCGTTAAATGGAAATTCGTAGCTAGACATAATTCAATATAGCAGTCCGCAACTTATTATAATAAATTGAGGTGAATTATGAGATTGTTTTGCTAAGTATGCAAGTATTAATGTATTTTTGGTGAATTAACAGAATTTTTTCACGCAATTTCTCAATATTTTCGTTATTTTCAATCACGTCATTGGCAAGTTTTAGCTGCTTTTTTCGCGGTGTTTGTGCTCTGATAATATTGATGATTTCAGATTCTGGAAGTTGGCTGCGTTGTTTTACGCGCTCAATTTGGGTTTTTTCATCGCAATCAATCACCAAAATACTGTTGATATGCGGCAAGTAACGCGGGCTATCAAATAGCAGGGGAACCGCCAAAATTTGATAAGGTGCCTGCGCGTTGTGATTAAGTTGCTTAATCGCCTCATCATAGATGGCGGGGTGCAAAATGGCATTTAATTTGGCACGTGCGGTAGCGTCCTTAAACACCAATTGACGCATGGCAGCACGGTTTAATGCGCCTTCTGGCGTGATATAACTTTTGCCAAAATTGGCAGCTATATCGTTTATTAATGGCTGATTTGCGGCGGTGAGCTCATGCGAAATCACATCCAGATCGGTCACTGGCACACCAAGCTCAGCAAATATTTTTGCGGCTGCTGATTTACCGCTTCCGATGCCACCTGTGAGTGCAACTACATACATTTAATTAGCCAAGATAAAAACTTGCCAATTGCTGCCCAAAAAATAGCGCCGCGATGCCGCCAAGTGCTAAAAATGGCCCAAACGGAATAGCGTTGCCCCCAGTTTTTCCTTTAAACATAATTAAGCCAATGCCAATCACCGCGCCAACCACAGAGCTGAGCAAAATCACCGCCGGCAGTAATTGCCAGCCAAACCAGGCACCGATTGCGCCCAACAGTTTGAAATCGCCGTAACCCATGCCTTCTTTGCCTGTCACCAACTTGAACAGCCAATACACGCTCCACAAAATGAGGTAACCAAAAACCGCGCCAAGTACAGCGGATTTTAAGTCCGTAAAGCCAGTATTCAAATTAAACAACAAGCCGAGCCACAATAAAGGCAGCGTAATGTCGTCAGGTAATAATTGTGTGTCCAAATCAATAAATGTTAGCGTGATTAAAGCGAGTACGAAAAACCATGCAAAAAGTGTTGTATAAGTGTAGCCATATTTATAAGCTACCAGCCCAACAAGAGCGCCAGTTAAAGCTTCTATCAGTGGGTAGCGAATGCTGATGCCTGTTTTACAGCCTTTACATTTTCCGCCCAACATCAAGTAACTTAGAATGGGAATGTTCTCTAAAGCGGTAATTTGGTGGCCACAATTGGGGCAGGCTGAGCGCGGAGTAACGATGGTGTACTTGGTTTGTTCAGGCGCTTCTTTGCCTTGAAGTTCTAGGCAGTTGTTATGCCATTCGCGTTCCATCATTTTGGGCAAACGGTGAATCACTACATTGAGAAAGCTGCCCATCATCAGTCCTAAAATGACAGAAAACGTCACAAAAAAAGTGGGTTCTGAGCGTAAAATATTCGAAAATGGCATTAAAAAATCAAACATACATATCCCAATTCGCCTCAAAAGTTGTTGTAAATTAAGCATATCATGGCATTGTTAATTAATACGTGCAACTTTGTTGCTGATTGTGGTGTAAAAATTGCTTGAAAAAGCTTAAGGTATCACCACATCAATGTTATAACGTTGATACAGAAGTAAAGGATTAAAATGACTAACCACGAAATGATTAATGACGAGCAATTGCTATTTAACTCAACCGAAATTGAGTTGAATAATTTCAACCATCCCGCTTGGGATGAGCCGATTATTTGCCGCGTAGAGGTCGATTTGCCGGGCTGGCTATCCCAGTTGGCGGGTGGCAATCATTGGGAAGTGTACGGCGAGGACGAGGCAGAAAACTGCATTAGTTTTACCTTACGCGAAAAAGTTGCTAAAACAACACCAAAATTAGCCGAAGTCACTTTGTACCATAATGGTTACGCGGTGGTCGATGTAGAAGGCAAAGCCTTGTTTGATGGCAGCTTAACTAGTGGCACCAGCGATTGTGCGCATTTAAGCTATTATCACGCCGAGAGTGGTGAGCCCATCACTTTGAATTAAAAATCTCGCTTCACTGCAAACTCCGCCAAATCAATTAAAGCTTGTTTATTAGCAGAATCTGGCAAATGTGCGATGGCTTCGCAGCCAAGCTTGGCTTCGTTTGCGGCGAGTTGGCGCACATAATTCAGCGCATCCGTAGAATTAACAGCGGCTAGCACAACGGGTAATTCGTCCAAGCCGCCGTGCTGTATGGCGTTACGAACTGTTGCAGCTTCAGTTGCGTTGCCTCGATGCATGGCGATTAATAGCGGCAAAGTTGGTTTGCCTTCAGATAAATCATCACCTAAATTTTTACCAATTTGTTTACTGTCACCACTTAAATCTAGCACGTCGTCAATCAACTGAAATGCTGTGCCTAGCCTCATACCATATTGCGCTAGCGCCGTTTCGTCAGTGCTATTTGCGCCGCTTATTACTGCGCCTAAACGCGTTGCAGCCTCGAACAATTTAGCGGTTTTAAAGTGGATGACTCTTAAGTAATCTTGCTCGGTCACATCCGCATTGTGAATATTAAGCAGCTGCAACACTTCGCCCTCGGCGATAATGTTGGTGGTTTCGGAAAGTATTTCCATCACGCGCATGTTTTGCAGTTTTACCATCATTTGAAACGCACGCGAATAGACAAAATCGCCCACAAGCACGCTGGCGGCGTTGCCAAACAAGTGGTTTGCGGTGCTTTTGCCGCGCCGCATTTGTGATTCATCTACTACGTCGTCGTGCAGCAAAGTAGCGGTATGGATAAATTCTACAATGGCGGCAAGCTCGTGATGCTGTGTTTTAATGCTGGAAAACATGCCGCTGGAAAGCAGTACCAGAGCGGGTCGCAACCGTTTACCACCACCACTGACAATATGCTCGCCAATGATGTTAATGAGCGTGACTTCAGAATGCAGCGAGCTGCGAATGACCGCATCAACTGTTTGCATATCGGCTGCAATGAAAGTTTGAATTTTGTTTAAAGTCACGCCATAAACCAATTAATGATTAGATGTATTTTATCACAGCGAATGCTAGGCTTTAGCTGAATAAATAATGGGCAATTGAGATAATTAGCATTTGCAATATCCTGTAATTTAAGTATAATGCGCGATTCATTTGAACGTGTAGAAGCTAGGCTAAAACCATGTACGCAGTAATTAAAACAGGTGGCAAACAATATAAAGTAGCTGCTGGTGAGAAACTAAAAATTGAAAAACTGGCTGGCGATGTTGGCAGCAAATTGGTTATCGACAAAGTGTTGATGATTAATGATGGTGCAAACACCACCATTGGCGCGCCTTTGATTGCTGGCGCTACGGTAAACGCAACGGTGCTTTCACACGGTCGTGCTGATAAAGTGATGATTTTTAAATTTCGCCGCCGTAAACATTATCGTAAAACACAAGGCCATCGCCAGAGCTTTACTGAAATTCAAATTGGCGAAATTTTAGCCGCAGGCGCATCTGTTGCGAAACCAGCAAAAGCGAAAGCCGCTAAAGCTGCCGAATAATTAAAGTAATAAATAAGACTTAAGGATTAATCATGGCACACAAAAAAGCAGGCGGTAGTTCACGTAACGGTCGCGATTCACACTCACAACGCTTAGGTGTTAAAGCCTTTGGCGAAACAGTGGTTTCAGCAGGCAGCATTATCGTGCGTCAACGCGGCACTAAAATGCACGCGGGCGAAAACGTAGGCATGGGCAAAGATCACACATTGTTTGCAAAAATTGACGGTAAAGTGACTTTTGCGATTAAAGGCGCGCTACGTCGCCAAATGGTCAGTATTGTTGCAGTTTAAAATTTAGTAATTTTATTAAAGCCTCATCGTTTGATGAGGCTTTTTTATTTGGTACACTCTACTTATGAAGTTTATCGACGAAGCAACTATTAAAGTCTACGCTGGCGACGGCGGGAATGGCGTTGCTACGTTCCGTCGCGAGAAGTATGAGCCTATGGGCGGCCCCAATGGCGGCGATGGTGGCAAGGGCGGCTCAATCTATGCGATTGCCGATCGTAACATCAATACGCTAGTCGATTATCGCTATACGCGTAGTTTTAGAGGACAGCGTGGCGAAAATGGTCGTGGCGCAGAATGTTATGGTGCAAAAGGCGAAGATACCGTTTTGCGCGTGCCAGTCGGTACGGTGATTTCAGATAAAGCCACCGAGCGCATGATTGTTGACTTGGCAGAGCATGGACAAAAAGTGTTGTTGGCTAAAGGCGGCAACAATGGTTTAGGTAATGTACATTTTAAATCGTCAATCAATCGCGCGCCGCGCCAATGCACAAAAGGCGAGCCTGGTGAAGAGTTCGAGTTGTATATGGAGCTGAAAGTGCTGGCAGATGTGGGCTTGCTGGGTATGCCGAATGCAGGGAAATCAACATTTATTCGTTCAGTTTCAGCTGCCAAGCCAAAAGTAGCCGATTACCCATTTACCACGCTACACCCTAATTTGGGCGTGGTGCGGGTAGATGCTGAACGCAGCTTTGTTATAGCCGATGTGCCTGGTTTAATTGAAGGTGCAGCAGAAGGCGCGGGGCTTGGACATCAGTTTCTGCGCCATTTAGCGCGCACTTCACTATTATTACACTTGGTGGATATTGCGCCGTATGACGAAGCGACAGACCCTGTTGCTGAGGCCAAAGCGATTGTGAATGAGCTGAAGAAATATGACGAAGAGCTCTACAACAAGCCGCGTTGGCTGGTGTTGAATAAAATTGATATGGTGCAAGATAGCAAAGATGTCGTCAAAAAATTCGTGAAAGATTACGGCTGGAAAGGCCGTGTATTCGCCATCTCTGCCATTAGTGGCGTAGGCTGCAAAGAGCTGGCTTACGCTATGATGGAGCATTTGGAAGAAGTAAAAAGACAGCAAGAAAATGAGCCAGTCATTATTACAGAATAGCAAAACGCTGATTGTTAAAGTCGGCTCTAGCCTTGTGACAAACAACGGCGAAGGGCTAGACCGCGCTGCGATTGCCGCTTGGGCCGAGCAAATTAGTACGCTGGTAAAACAAGGCAAACAAATTGCGCTAGTTTCCAGCGGTGCCGTGGCAGAAGGTATGCAACGTTTGGGTTGGAAAAAACGTCCAGTGGAAGTGAACGAGTTGCAAGCGGCGGCGGCAGTTGGGCAAATGGGTTTAGTGCAAATGTATGAAAGTTGTTTTGCTGAACATGGCTTACATACTGCGCAGATACTGCTTACACACGATGATTTGAGTGATAGAAAACGCTACTTAAATGCACGTAGTACGCTCAAAACTTTGCTCGATTTAAAGGTTATCCCAATTATTAACGAAAATGATACGGTGGTAACAGAAGAAATTCGCTTTGGCGATAACGATACGCTGGCTGCGCTAGTGGCCAATTTAATTGAGGCTGATGCACTGGTGATTTTAACCGATCAGCAGGGCCTATTTTCGGCTGATCCGCGCAAAGATAAAGCTGCGAAATTTATTAATTTTGACACTGCAGGTAATTTGGCTTTAGAGCAAATGGCAGGCGGTGCGGGCAGCGATATTGGCAGCGGCGGTATGCTCACCAAAATACTCGCTGCCAAGCGCGCAGCCAGCAGCGGCGCACATACGGTGATTGCATCCGGTCGCGAAAAAGATGTGCTTGTACGTTTAAATGCAGGCGAAGCAATCGGCACGCACTTGCAAGCCACGCAAATCAAAACACTCGCCAAAAAACAATGGCTGGCAGATCATTTACGTCTAGGTGGCAAGCTGGTGTTGGATGCTGGTGCGGTGAAAGTGCTAAAAACCGATGGTAAAAGTTTGTTGCCAATTGGTGTAATTAACGTGCAAGGCAGCTTTGAGCGCGGCGATGTGGTGGCGTGCGTGGATGAAAAAAACGTTGAAGTCGCACGTGGCATAGTGAATTATAATTCGCTAGAAGCTGCGCGGATTATGCGCAAAGCCAGTAGCGAGATTGAGAAAATTTTGGGTTATGTTGAGGAATCGGAATTGATTCATCGAGATAACTTGGTGCTGATTTAGAAGGAAAAATATGGCGCAAAATAAACTAAAAGTGAAACCAATAGTGGCGATTATTATGGGCTCGGATAGCGATTGGCCAGTGATGAAAATCGCTGCGCAAATGCTGGCGGATTTTGGCGTGGCGTACACGGCAGAAGTCGTTTCTGCGCATCGTACGCCCGATTTAATGTTTCAATTTGCCGAAAATGCCCAAAAAGAAGGCTACCAAGTGATTATTGCGGGCGCGGGCGGCGCGGCACATTTGCCTGGTATGGTGGCTTCTAAAACCACATTGCCAGTGCTTGGTGTGCCAGTTACCACCAAACATTTAGATGGGCACGATTCGCTGCTTTCTATTGTGCAAATGCCCAAAGGCATCCCTGTGGCGACGTTTGCGATTGGCGAGGCTGGCGCGGCCAATGCAGGTTTATTCGCGGTTTCTATTTTGGCGAATCACGATGCAGGTTTGGCCAAAAAAATGGCAGAATTCCGCAAAAATCTATCGGATAAAGTAAGCAACATGACTTTAAGTGAGAAGCCATAAATGCCAGCAAAGCAGGTAATCACTGCACCAGCCATGCTGGGCATGCTAGGCGGCGGTCAGTTAGGCCGTTTTTTTGTGATTGCAGCGCACGAACTAGGTTACCAAGTTACGGTGCTAGACCCAGATAACAATAGCCCGGCGGGCAAGATTGCCGATGTGCATTTATGTGCAGATTTTGATGATTCAGCCGCATTAAAACAACTCGCGAAAACCTGCGCAGCGGTGACGACGGAGTTTGAAAACGTACCTGCTAAATCACTCGAAAAACTAGCTGAAAGCCTTATTGTACGCCCTAGTGCGGCCTCTGTCGCCATTGCACAACATCGCGTACTAGAGAAAACATTTATTAAGGATGCAGGTTTGCCAGTCGCGCCATTTGCAGTGATTAACAGCTCAAACGACTTACCTGATGATACAAGCCTATTGTATCCAGCAATCTTAAAAGTGGCGCGTTTTGGCTACGATGGCAAAGGCCAAGCACGAGTGAAAAACCAAGCCGAGGCGCAAAAAGCCTTTGCAGATTTTAAGCAAGAAATTTGCGTGCTAGAACAAATGATGCCGCTGGATTTGGAAGTTTCTGTAGTGTTGGCGCGCGATGCGCAGGGCAATATTGCAGCTTTTTCGACTGTAGAAAATGGTCACTTGAATGGCATATTGGATATCAGTATTGCACCTGCTAGATGCAGCGCAGTGCTGAAAGCTAACGCACAAGCGCTTGCTAAGAAACTCGCCGAGAAACTTGATTATGTTGGTGTGCTAGGTGTGGAATTTTTTGTGGTAAAAAATCAACTTTTGGTGAATGAAATCGCGCCACGCCCGCACAACTCTGGACATTATACGATTGATGCCTGCGTGACTAACCAGTTTGAGCAGCAAGTGCGTGTGATGACTGGCTTGCCGCTTGGCGATGCAAGTTTGCACAGCAATGCGGTGATGGTGAATATTTTGGGCGATAGTTGGCTTACAAACGCTAAAAATTATTCTCTGGAACCCGCATGGAATAAGGCTCTCAGCCATGCTAATTTAAAGTTGCATTTATATGGAAAACACGAGCCGCGCAAAGGCCGCAAAATGGGGCACTTCACGGTGATTGGACAAGACACAAAAACCGTACTCAACGCCGCTTTAATTGCCCGAAGCGAATTGCACATAGGTGAAAACTAGCGGCGAAAGTTAAGATTTAGGCAATAAAAAAGCCTCGCACTGCGAGGCTTTTTTATTGAATTCAATTTACTTAGCTGTTTTTGGTTTTGCGGTTGCTTTTGCTACTGGTTTAGCTTTAGGCGCTGCGGATTTCGCTGGCGCCGCTGCTTTGGCTTTCGGAGCAGCAGTTTTTGCTGGTGCGGCCTTGGATTTTGGAGCTGCCTTAGCTTTTGGCGCGGTTTTTTTAGCCAGTATCACAGGCGCATCACCTTTTAAGGCTTTAATGGCGGCAGTTAAGCGGCTTTTATGACGTGCTGCTTTGTTTTTATGGATAATTTTTTTATCCGCAATACGGTCAATCACGCTTACGTTTTCTTGATAACTAGCCATTGCAGCGGCTTTATCACCAGCTTCAATTGCTTTAACCACTTTTTTAATTGCAGTACGCAAAGTTGAGCGCAATGACGCGTTGTGTGCGTTTACTTTAACGGATTGACGCGCGCGTTTGCGTGCCTGTGCGGTATTTGCCATGTGTTCTTTATCCTAATGCTTATCGGTATTAATACGAAGCCGCGTATATTAGTGTTTTTTGCATGATTTTGCAAGTAAATTTGCAAGCACAAAGTAAAAATGGCTTAGCTGAAAATAGCGCTTGCGCCGTGCTAAAATCATCATTGTTCAATTAACACACTCAAATAATTAATGAATTTACTCAACGCCTTAGCTAAGGTAGGCAGCATGACGTTTATTTCGCGCATTTTAGGTTTTGTGCGCGATTCGCTAATTGCGCGAATTTTTGGCGCTGGCATGCTCACTGATGCCTTTTTCGTAGCGTTTAAAATTCCAAATTTACTGCGTCGAATTTCTGCTGAGGGCGCTTTCAGTCAAGCTTTCGTGCCAATTCTAGCTGAATATAAAAATCAGCGCACGCATAACGAAACACATACGCTGATAAATCACGTCGCGACTTTGCTCGGACTTTTTTTGGTGGTGTTGACAATTGTCGGCATGCTGGCGGCACCGTGGGTAGTGCAGATTAGCGCGCCTGGTTTTGCGGCCGATAAAGCCGAGTTTGATTTAACCGTAGAATTACTTCGCATCACTTTCCCCTACATATTTTTTATTTCTATGGTATCGCTGGCTGGCGGCGTGCTTAACACTTATGGCAATTTTTCAGTGCCGGCATTTACGCCGGTTTGGCTGAATCTATCGTTTATTGCGGCGGCTTTGCTGGCTGCGCCTTATTTTGATCATTCCATTAAAGTGCTGGCTTGGGCGGTGTTCATAGGCGGAATTTTGCAGTTGCTATATCAAATTCCCTATTTGCTCAAAATCGGCTTAATTCCTCGCTATAACTTAAACCTGCAGGATGAAGGCGTTTGGCGCATTTTAAAACTCATGGGTCCAGCAGTATTCGGTGTTTCTATCGCGCAGATTTCCTTGCTTATCAACACTATTTTTGCCTCATATTTGGCGACAGGTAGCGTTTCTTGGCTGTATTATGCTGATAGATTGATGGAGTTCCCAACAGGCGTGATGGGTGTGGCGCTTGGTACAATTTTGTTGCCTAGTCTCTCAAAAAGCTATGCTGATAAAGCCGATGGTGAGTACTCGAAATTATTGGATTGGGGCTTGCGCCTCACCTTAATTTTGGCG
>JANYGD010000150.1 GCA_025359405.1 Methylotenera sp.
CTGCTAGGCTTAATGCTGCGCTGATTCATTTTTCCACCGATTATGTTTACGGTGGCGAAAAAAAATTGCCATATATTGAAGACGATGAAGTTAATCCGGCCAGCGTATACGGCAAAAGTAAGCTGGCTGGCGAGAATGCGATTCGGACTGTCGGCTTGCCGCATTTAATTTTGCGCACTAGCTGGGTGTATGGTACTTACGGTAAAAACTTCTTAAAAACCATATTGCGCCTAGCGCTAGAGCGCGACGCTTTGCGCATTGTGGCCGACCAATTTGGCGCACCAACTAGTAGCGAAAGTATTGCGGATGGCGTTGTGCAGTTGATTGATATTTGGGATTCGCAGCAAGATAATCAAACTGGTACTTACCATTTGACCAATGCCGAAAGTACTTCTTGGCATGGTTTTAGTCGTGAAATTGTGAATGAATACAATCGCTTAGAATCTGAACGTAATTGGCCTGCACTAAAAGTGAATGTGGAAAATATTGTAGCCATTACAACGGCTGAATATCCAACTCTAGCGGCGCGTCCAGCGAATTCTAGGCTAGATAATAGCAAGTTAAAGAGTGTGTTTAACGTTGCACTGCCAAGTTGGCAACGAGGTTTACGGCAGGTAATGCAGGCTTTAACGTTATGAACCTAGCGCATCCGCCCAGCTATTAGGCGTCTCGTAGAGCCGCACACGTTCTAGTTTGAGGTGATTTCCATAGGTATCTGTATACTGATTTTTCAGTATTTTAAACGCTTCGGCCGCCATATTTTCTGCGGTCGGCACAGTAGGGAATATCACTGTTTTGTGATTGGGTAGCGAATTTAAAAAATCCAGCACAGTTATATCGTCTTTGTAGACCAAAAATGCGTGATCCCAAACATCCACTACGCTTTCGCGTGCGATTTTTTTCACATCAGAAAAATCCATGACCATGCCATTTTCTGAAGCTTTTTCTTGATTGATGATATCGCCAGAAAGCGTGATTTCAAGCGCATAACGGTGACCATGCAGGTTACGGCATTGGCTTTTGTGGTTGGGAATGCGATGCCCGGCATCAAATTCTAAACGTGTGGTAATTTGCATAGCACTATTATAGCAGGCGAGTGCTCAATCAGTAGGCGGCTGGTGCAGCTTGGCCCAGGTAATAAACTTGTTAAAAGGCATAGGTTTGGCAAAATAATAACCTTGACACTTGTGAATTTTTAATTGTTTGATTAAATCGAGACATTCCTTGTCTTCAACCCCTTCAGCCAGCACTTCTTTGCCCAAGCTATTGGCCAACATTGCGATTGACTTTACAATTTCAAAATCATCTTTTGAATGCGTAATATCGCGTACAAACGATTGATCGATTTTAATTAAATCAATTGGCATGGTGCGTAGCCGAGAAAGCGAGGAAAATCCAGTACCAAAGTCATCTAAGGCAAGCCTGAAGCCGTTTTCAGCTAATTGATTGATGACTGAGTTGGTTGTTTCATTGTACTCAAGCATGCCGTTTTCAGTGATCTCTAAGACAATATTTTTGGGACTAAGCTTCCATAAAGCCAGCGCTTGCAATAGCATATGCGGCAATTCAACATCGTATAAATCTTCTGCGCGTAAATTAATGGTGAGATAAAGATTCAATTTGTGTTCGTACATTAGCTCGGCTGCGTAGCGACAGGCAGAATTGATTAGCCAGCGCGTAAATAATTTACCTTTACCCACTTTGTTCAAAATTTCAACAGTCAGGCTTGGATAAACGCTATGCCCCACTTTTTCTGACCAGCGTAGCAATAATTCCGCCCCAACACAGCTTGAATCATTTAGATTTACAAGAGGTTGAAAAAATAAAGTTAGACTATCGCTAGCAAAAGCCTCTAGTACTTTATTCTCCAATTCATTTTGAACGGAGAGTTGTTCTTTTAATTTATCCGTATAGACGACTAAATGTTGCTGTTTATAAAGCGCGCTTTCTAAGGCTAACTTCGAGCAATCGTATAATTCAAGCTCCTTTTGTGCAGATTTTTTGTTAAACGCGCAACCAATAAAAGGCGTTACTAAAACTGATTGCTGACCTAAAAAAATCATCTGTTCGAAGGCTCTTTGTAACTTAGCAGCAAGTAAATTTAATTGGATATTACTTTTTAAATCGGGCACCAAAATATCAAACTGTAGGTTACCGCTGTAGTAGAGTTGGTATTCGGGCGAAATATTTTGTTGCAGAATGGTTGTAATGGCTTTACTCAAGTTCATAGTGATGATGTGCGAAAAAATAGGGTTGTTTTTTGCAATTTGAAAATGGATAGAATACAAGCCGATTAATTGGTCATCATGCGCATTTTTAATAGCATCAGTTAAGCCGGTTGAAATTTGACTTGCGTTTGGTAGATGTGTAATTGCGTCAAAGTTAAGTGCGTAATCGAGCTGAAATTGTTGATACTGTTGTGTAGTTTCTGCAACTATATGAAACAAAAAACAATGCAGTTTAGCTGAGTTAGAAAGGCCAAATTTTGTTTTTAATTCAAAACACTTAAGTAAATTGAGTATGTTTTGCGTGCTAGCGCCATCTTGAATGGCATTTAGCCACAAAAAAATCAATTGGTTGATATGGGATGTGAAGTCTTTTAAATCATGGCTAGGCGGCCAGTTTTTCAGCTCAGAATAAAGTTGAGATAAATACGTATTCGTGGATTTTTTTTTTGATGTTTGTGTTAAGGCATTTAAATTAACTTTTAGGCTCGAAAACAGTGCTTCCGGCTTAAGCTGGTAGGCGTTTAATTTTTCTAAAAGTGTTTGCTCGCTATAAGCAATGTCAATTTCCTGCAATCTCTCTTTTTGAAACACTTCTGCTGATGATACTTCTTCACTCATGTTTCAAGCGATCTATACATAAAAGTCACTAGGGTTGAGGCCATAACTGTCTGGCGCTAAGCTTTTTACTATTCTATATGGCTCGCCAGATGGGGTTGGGGGACTGTTGAGCAGGTTCAAGATAACAGGCGAGGTGTAGCGCGTTTTATCTTGGGCTAGCAACAACATTAAGCGCGGCAACAGCCTTCTGACTTGATTTTGTTGAATAACCACACCAACCTCCCCAGTATTAAGCTCCACCAAGGAGCTGACAGGGTACATGCCCATAAATTGCACGAGTTGGTCAACCAGTACATTGCTAAATTGTGTGCCACTTAAAATACGGATTTTATCTAATGCCTCTTGATGAAAAACACCTTTAGCGTAGCTTTTATGGCTGGTAATAGCACAATAAGTGTCAATTAAGCCAGCAATCTGAGAGGTCAGTCCAATTTGACTTTCGCGTAAATGATTTGGATAGCCGCTACCATCAATGCGCTCATGATGTTGCGCCACCATGTAGGTCACTGGTAGTGGAATATCCGGTGTTTTTTCTAGAATTTTGAGGCTTTCATCTACGTGTTTTTTTGCGTATTCGTATTCTTCAAACGTTAGTTTGCCTTCTTTCAGCAATACATCGGCAGATAGTTTTACTTTGCCAATATCTTGTAATAAGCCAGCTAAACCTACTTCTTTCACTTGTTTTTGGGATAGCGCTAAAAAGTTACCAAAAGCCATTAAAGTGATTGAAACGTTCAAGGCATGATTATATGAATAGTCATCAGTCTGTTTCAGTTTGGCCAGCCACAGCAGGGCGTCAGGTGTGCGGCCTATACTCTCTACCATGCTATCTAAAATCTCGCTTACCGCAGTTAAGTCAAGATTCTGCTCATTCGCAATTGCATCAAATATCTCTCTAGTGGCAATTTGTGATTGCTCATAAACCGGGTAAATAGCCGCGATTTCATTTTCGACTGGTAGTTCTTCCTCGTAAATCGTAAGTTTGTAGCTATCATCATCGTCATTTTTTGTTTTTTTGTCTGCTGAGATAGGGTCAACATTTGATTTTAGTTTATTGCGTTTAAATAGACCGCTAAAAAATCCACCAACATCTTCTGCGAGCTGTTTGGTGATCGGTTTTTGTTCTGTCTGTGTTTCAGTTTGATAGGGTAAAACAACTTGTGCAGCACTGTTTGCGCCATGTCGCATTTTATAAACCGTACCGTCTTGGCTAGTACGTTCAACATTTTGTGGTGCTTGGTAGTTTTTTAAATCACGCAAAATATCAATGAAAGAGGTCTTATTTGCGGCTTGGCCTTGCGTGCTTGAGCTAGTTTTTTTATTTGCATCATTTCTGCCAGGGTCTCTTGCGCGAATGACTGAACCTTCACGCTTAATGGCAACATTTTGTTTTGTGGGGGCAGTAAACTGATTACCTATAGATTTTGTGCGGTCGACGTAAACGAATTTGCATAGCGACATGATGGTATCAATATCTGTCTGGTCGTCTAGTATAAAACCCTGCAACATAAAGGGTGTACCTATCCACGGCCTATCCAGATCGGCAACATACATGCCAAGCGTAAGCCTTTCGACTTCTATTTTTTCCTTTTTTATGTCTTCCATATTATTTATTTCAAGCAGCAGTAAAAAATTGC
Source organism: Methylotenera sp. (assembly GCA_025359405.1). Classification (GTDB taxonomy): domain Bacteria; phylum Pseudomonadota; class Gammaproteobacteria; order Burkholderiales; family Methylophilaceae; genus Methylotenera_A. Next base: position 4,484 of record JANYGD010000150.1, read on the forward strand.
GAAAACACTTAAGCAAATTGCTGATAAGCGTTTTTATTGATGTGATGGTAAATGATAATCGGCATTAAGTGAAGAACTGATAAGGGTTTATTACTTTAAATACTGAGTTCTTGCGTTAAGTCTTGATAAAACCCTAATCTTAACGATGATATTTTCCCAGCTTTAACTGCGTTAATCACCGCGCAATCTGGCTCGTGGCTGTGTTTGCAGTTGTTAAAGCGGCATTTGCCTAAATAAGGCCTAAATTCCCTAAAAGCCAATTCCAAATCTTGTTGTGATAGATGATTTAAGCCAAATTCCTGCAAGCCGGGCGAATCAATCAAGCTACTACTAGAATCTAGGTGGTATAAATGCGCGGCGGTGGTGGTGTGTTTGCCGCTATCCAGTGCCTCGCTCATCACTTGCGTACGCACATTTTGATTTGGCAGTAAAGCGTTAATAATGGTAGATTTGCCCATGCCAGATTGCCCCACCAATACGCTTTGATGGTTGGTAAGAAATGGCCGTAACGTTGCAATATCTTGCTTGGCAGATAAATGTAGCACTTGATAACCTAAATCTTGATACAACTGGAGTTTGATTTTTGCATCGTCCGCATCGGTTAAATCGCATTTGTTTAGCACAATAAGCGGCTTGATTTGCGCGGCTTCTGCGGCTACCAAGCAGCGGTTGAGCAAGGCCTCATAAAAACTCGGTTGCATTGCCAGCACAATCACAATTTGCGTGACGTTGGAGGCGAGAATTTTACTTTTGAAAGCGTTGCTGCGGTAGAGCAAAGATTTACGCGGTTGGCTTGATTCTACAACGCCTTCAGCCTTGTCAGTGAGTTTGATTTTGACAATATCACCGCAGGCTAGATCGGTTTTTTTGCCGCGTGTGACGCAACTGATGCGTTGTTTATTTTCTACCTCTACTTCGTAACGCTTGCCGTAAGCTGCAACGACTAGACCTTGCATCTATTGTTCGAATTTATAGTAGGTTTGGTTCAAGTACGCTGCCACGCTGATCTCTTCGTCTTCGAACCACTTCAGGCCAATATTGGTGTTGCAGGCACGCACTTGAGCGATCAAGCCTTTGCTGGTTTTAACTTTGGCGTATTCGCGCGTATAAATACCTGAGCCATCGCCACCAAAACTGCTGGCATGGCAGCTAATGCAGTTTTTCTCGTGCAATGCTTTGCCTGCGGCGATGTCTGCCTTGGCAAATAGCTCATTCGCGCTTGCATTTAAGCTCAACAAACAAAAAACTGTGAATAGAATTTTCATTTAGCTCGCAGTATGCTATTTAGCAGTATATGTAGCTAATTTTGAAATGCGAATACTGGCGGGCGGATGCGAATCGTAAAACGCCGAATGCAGCGGGTCTGGCGTGAGCGTGGAAGCGTTATCGCGATAAAGCTTCACCAGCGCTTCCACAAGGTGTTTTGCGTCAGCGTGCTTAGCGGCGTAGTCATCTGCCTCAAATTCGTTTTTACGCGAATAACTTGCCATAAGCGGGCGTAACAAAAATAGAAATACCGGTGAAACCAATAAAAACAAAATCAACGCCATGTGGTTACTCGGTGTGGACACGCCCAAGCCAGTGTAGAACCAGCTTTGATTCATCAACCAGCCTAATAAGGCCAAGCCTAAAAAGCTCATAAAAAACATCAAGGCGATGCGTTTAATCACGTGGTGATGCTTAAAATGACCTAGCTCGTGCGCCAACACTGCTTCAATTTCTTCGCCGTTTAGCCTGCTGAGCAAGGTATCAAAAAAAACCACGCGCTTGCTGCTGCCAAAGCCGGTAAAATAGGCATTGCCGTGGCTGCTGCGTGCCGAGCCATCCATCACAAACAAGCCTTGCGATTTAAAGCCGCATTTGGTTAAAAGTGCTTCAATACGTATTTTTAAACTTTCGTCAGCCAATGGCGTAAATTTGTTGAATAATGGCGCGATAAATGTTGGATAAACCGCCAACATGAGAATATTAAACACGCTCCACACTACCCATAAATAAAACCACCAATAGGCACCAGCGCCTTGCATCAGCCATAGTGCGGCAAATAAAATTGGTAAACCTAGCGCTAGTCCAACCAGGCTATGTTTGACCAAATCGCTAAAAAACATCGCTTTGGTCATTTTGTTAAAGCCAAATTTTTCGTCTACGGTAAAGGTTTTGTAGTATTCGAATGGCAAGTCAATCAAGGCACTTATAAACATGGCACTGCAAATCACTAAAGCACCGCGAATAATTTCGTGATTATTCAAAACATTACGCCACGCATCGTCTATCCACTGCAAACCGCCACCCAGCGTGAGAGCCGCTAATAATAGCGCTTGCACGACAGTTTCTGTTAATGCAAGTTTGGTTTTTGCGGCAGAATAATCGGCGGCTTTTTGATGTGCTTCTAATGAAATATTTTCACTAAAAGTTGCGGGCACATGCGCGCGATTTGCTTGCACATGCTCGATTTGCCTAGAGCCCAGCCAAAGCCGCGTGAGTGTGGTTGCGATTAATAAACCGATAAAAACAAAACTAAGTGTAGATGCCATGTGTTTTCTAATATTTAAGTTAAACTAGTAGTATTCTGAAGCATTTGCGCGCCGTTGGTTCACTCGCAATGCCGTAAAACCCTATTTTAATGGAAATCATGATGAGCGCAGCAAGTAATAATCTAAACAATGACAATTTAATCTGGTTGGACATGGAAATGAGCGGTTTACTGCCCGATACCGACCGTATTTTGGAACTCGCCGTGGTAGTGACCGATGCCGAATTAATCGTACTGGGCGAATCGCCCGTGTTGGTGATTCACCAATCGGATGCAGTACTGGACGGCATGGATGCTTGGAACAAGGGCACACATGGCCGCAGCGGCTTGATTGATAAAGTGAAGGCTTCGACTTTAGACGAACAAGCTGCCACCGAGCAAATGATTACTTATTTAAAGCAATTTGTGTCTGCAGGAAAATCGCCCATGTGCGGCAATTCTATTTGCCAAGATAGACGCTTTATGGCGCGCTATATGCCTGATTTAGAAGCTTATTTTCATTACCGCAATTTAGACGTGAGCGTGTTTAAAGAGCTGGCGCGACGTTGGAAACCGACTATTTATTCGGGCTTTAAAAAAGCCAGTAAACACGAAGCTTTGGCGGATATTTACGAATCAATTGAGGAGCTTAAGTATTACCGCGAGCATTTTATTGTTAAGTAGAAATTTAGAATAAAAAAAGAGGCGTAACATCTTGATGTATACGCCCCTAGGGAGGAGGAGTAAGCTTTGGAGAGCTCAATTAATATTAAGCATCAACCATGCCAACTTCATGTTCAATTGTTTGAGCGTGTTTTTTCGTAAAGTGCTAAGTAGTCAATCGCGCTGGAATCCCAGCTAATATCGCGTTGCATACCATTGCTCTGAATTTTTCGCCAAGTTTTTTTATCTTTCCAATAATTAATTGCGCGATTAATTGTGACCAAAAGTGATGCACTATTGACATTTTTTACCACAAATCCCGTCGCTGTGTTGTTTTTAAGTGACATTTCATTGGTGTCACAAACGGAGTCTGCTAATCCGCCTGTAAGCGAGACAATAGGCGGCGTTCCGTAAGCCAAGCCATACAGCTGATTTAGCCCGCATGGCTCGAATCGCGACGGCATAATAAACATATCGCAGCCCGCCATAATGTTGTGCGATAGATGTTCGTGATAGCCTGTATTCATACTTACTTGAGCAGGGTAACGTTCTTCAAGCGCGCTAAAATGAGCTTCTAACACCTTGTCGCCGCTACCTAAAATGGCAAACTGGCAACCATGCTTGATGAGTTTTGGCATCATTTCGGGCAATAAATCCAAGCCTTTTTGATAAGTGAGCCGGCTTACCACGCCCAATAGTGGTGCATTCGCATCCATTTGGAGCCCTAATTGTTGTTGCAAAGCGTGTTTAATGGCTTTTTTGCCAGTGATGCGGTTGTTGCTGTAATGCTTGATTAAATGCACGTCGCTGGCGGGGTTCCATTCTTGTGTGTCGATGCCATTCACAATGCCTGTTAAATCGCTGCTACGCGTTTTCAGCAAGCCTTCCATGCCAAAACCACATTTGCTTGTTTGAATTTCTTGTGCATAAGTTGGGCTCACCGTGCTTAGTTTATCCGCATAAAAAATGCCTGCTTTTAGAAACGATATTTGCTTAAAATATTCAAAACCGTTGATTTGAAAATGCGCAGCTGGTAACTCGAGCGGTTTAAGCCAGCTCGCATCAAAACAGCCTTGAAAAGCCAAGTTATGAATGCTCAAGATGGATTTGGTGGTCGATTTGTCGATTAGCTTCATATAAGCTGGCGCCAAGCCAGTTTGCCAATCATTGCACTGTATTAAATCGGGCTGCCAATCGAGTAACGGGCTATTTTTGCTGCACAACAAGCTGGCGATGCGCGAAAGTACGCCAAATCGCAACGCGTTATCAACCCAATCTTGTCCAAGTTCATCGCTATACGGGCCGCCTGGGCGCTCGTATAAGTGGGCATTTTGTATTGCGATGACAGTTAAACCACTGTCTGGCATTTTGCCGGTGATTAAGCTGCAAGCATGGCCCAAAGCCACAATGTTGGCAACGGTTTGCGGCGATTTTAGTTTGGATAAAACCGCGCTGTAGCCAGGAATTAATATTCGGATGTCACCCTTAAACTGCTTTAAATGGCTGATGGCCTTGGGCAGCGCACCGCTCACATCGGCAAGGCCACCAGTTTTAATTAATGGGTAAGCTTCGGAGGTGGCAAATAAAACGCGCAAATTATTCTCGCTACAAATTAAATGGTATATTTAACATTATAGAGGTTATTTTTAATTGGATGAATAATATGGCAGCAGAACAATTTGTTTCCACACAATGGCTAGCGGTGGGCGGCGGCGCGGCGCTTGGCGCATGGATACGTTGGGGACTAGGCATTGCATTAAACGCCAGCATGCTGCCTATGGGCACGCTAATCGCCAATTTGGGCGGTGGGCTGTTGATGGGCATGGCGCTGGCGTATTTTATTGGCACTTCCAACCAAAACGAATTACGTTTATTCGTGATGACAGGTTTTTTAGGCGGCTTAACCACGTTTTCAGCTTTCTCGGCCGAGGCGTTTAATTTTCTGCAAAAACAGCAATATGCTTGGGCTGCAGCGCATATTTCTAGTCATGTTGTGGGCTCGCTATGCATGACAGCAATTGGGTTTGCAGCAGTGCATTATTTGCGTAGTTAATTAGCCAAGAGCAGTAATAGGGGTGGAAATCTCTACAAAACAAACAGATGTGCTTATTATCGGTGCTGGCCCGACAGGGCTATCTTTAGCCTGCCAGCTCATCCGTTACGACATTGATTTCATCATCATCGATAAAAGCGGAGGCGTCACCGATTACTCCAAAGCGCTTGGCGTGCATGCCCGTACGCTGGAGATTTACGAGCAGCTTGATATTGCTGAAAAAGCTGTGTCGCAAGGCACAATTGCCGGGAAAGTTCGCATGCTGGTAGGGGCTAAAGTGCGGGGCGAGGTGGATTTATCGCATATGGGGCAAGGCTTAAGCCAATACCCCTATATGCTGGTACTGGAGCAAAGCAAAAATGAACGGTTGCTGTATGACTACATGCAGGCACACGGCAAAGATGTCTTGTGGCAAACCGAGCTGGAAAGCTTTTTGCAAACTGATGCAATGGTAACCGCACAGGTCAAGACCGCGAGTGGCGAATCAATTACCATAGAAGCAAAATATCTGGTTGGCTGCGATGGCCCCAAAAGCTTGGTCAGGCACGCTCTTGGGCTTGGGTTTGAAGGCAGTACGTTTGAGCGGCTGTTTTATGTGGCCGACGTACAAATAGATTGGTCATTCCCTCATAATGCTTTGCATGTTTGCCTGGCACGCAGTTCCGGCATGGCTTTCTTCCCCATGTCTGGCGAAAAGCGTTACCGTATTGTTGGTGTATTCCCTGAGGATTTCAATAAAGATGAAGGCGAAACCCTGTACGAGGAAATCGAACAACGCATCAAGGATGAATCGCAGATTGACCTGAATATATCTCACGTCAACTGGTTCTCGACTTACAAAGTGCATACGCGTCATGTCGAAAAGTTTTCTTCCGGCAGATGTTTCCTGGCGGGCGATTCAGCCCACGTACACACGCCGGCAGGCGGCCAGGGCATGAATACAGGCATTCAGGATGCCTACAACCTGGCGTGGAAACTGGCTTTTGTCTTGCAGGGTAAGGCAGATACGAAGATTCTGGATTCTTATAACCAAGAACGACTTAAAAACGCCAAGCATCTGGTGCAGAGCACGGACCGTATGTTCAATCTGGTTTCCAGTTCAGGCTGGCTGTTGAAATTTATGCGCACTGTCGTTATGCCAGCATTAGCTCAATACATTATTAATTTAAAAGTCGTTAGAAATAGCTTCTTCCCTTTTATCTCGCAAATCGGCATCAGTTACCGCGATTCTGCATTGAGCAAACATGATGGAAACGAGGAATTTACGATAAAAGCAGGAGATCGTATGCCCTATTTTCTGGTGGATGGTGCAAGTATTTACGACAAGCTGCGTGAACCGAAATTTCACTTGCTTGCTTTCACTTATAACGTCCAAACAGCAAGCAATGAAATCGAAAGTGACTATGTGAATATGTTGGATTACCAAGTCCTGCCTTTATCTCCAGACGTGGCAAAAACATTCGGCACCGATAAACCTTTTACTGTGCTATTGAGACCGGATAATTACATCGGGTTTATTTCTCCAAAAACTTCATTGGATGAAGTGGAGATTTACCTAAAGCAAGTAATTGGGTGCTCGTAAATGGCAAACAGCCCAGACAACTTGCGCACCCTGCACCAACACGAAGAGTCCGTCCGTGTTGACGGCCTAGCTGCAATCACAGCTGATGAAGCTCTGTCAGACCATTTGCAGGCTGTTCACGACGCATTAGATCATCTGACGGTCTTGCTACAGGTGGAGTCTACGCCGGGTAGTGATTTGCACACGCTACAGCTATTTGTCATCCGCCTGTTCAATACAGGCGCCAGTGTCCTGAAGCTTGGGCTTTCTGGGTACTATCAGACAGCGTTCCAGCTTCTGCGCGACTCACTTGAGTTGGTCAACCTCGTCGACCTTTTTCGAGCAGACCCGACCATCGTTTCACAGTGGAAGGCCGCAGACGACAAAAGGCTGAAGAAGAACTTCAACCCAGCGGCCGTGCGCACGGCTTTGGCTGCATTTCCGCAATACGCGGGCCAGGATCGGGGGAAACTGTACGCCCTATTCTCTGGACATGCGGCGCATATGACTTACAAGGGCTTTCAACTGGTAGCACCAGGGAATTCGCCCACGCCGGGCCCTTTCTTCGAATCAAAGCTGCTGCGAGCGCTTCTTGAGGACATGGGTAGGCATATGTCACACGCAACCATCGCACTTAGTACGATGTTCGAGAAGAGCGATCTGCCAGTTCTCTTAGCAAAGGCCGCCTACATAGACGGACTTAACAAATACCATCAGAAGTACATCAAACAGTAATGCTTGTCACCACGTTAAATGTCCACTTCTGGGAAAGTTGACAAACCAAAAGTCACAAAAAAGCCCGAATAAATCGAGCTTTTTATTGCTACAAAGACTGCTATTTCTGTGTTTCTACCATCACCAAAGGCGCGTCTGCTGGTGCTGCTGCCGCATCTTTCTTCCAGTTTGGTGCTTTACGCGGAGCCTTAGGTTTAGCGGGTTCTGCGACCACTTGCGCGGGTTTAGCATCGCCTTTGGTTTCAACTAATTGCAAACCGCTGGCAGATAAATCAACCGGTTTAACAGGTTTTGCTTTACGGGCAGGCGCAGGTTTTTTCTCTGCTTTGGCTTTTGGTGCTGCCTCTACAACTGTAGGCGTTTCAGCCACTGGTGCAGCTGCTTTCGCGGCTTTTTTGGATTTGCTAGGTGCTTTCACACTTTTTTCAGCAACAGGCTCAGAAGCCAATGTTGGTGGGGTGCTAGCTACAGGCTCGTTTGGCACAAACGCTGGTGTTGCAGCGTTTGGATCACGATTTGCGTCACGGGCACCATCACGATTTTTATTGCGGTTACGACCACCACGACGGCTACGACCAGTACGCTCTGGACGAGGCTGATTAGCATCAAAGTTGCCTTGGGCTGATGCCGCAGCAACAGTTTCAACATTCTCAACTTGCTCTACACGAGTTTCGGCCGGTCTATCGGGTCGCGGCGTGCGTTCTGGGCGCGGCTGTTGAGGACGTTGCCCTTGTTGTGGCCTGTCGCCCGTATTGTTGCGGTCACGATTATTGGCGTTGCGATCGCGGTTACGATTGCGGTCACGATTATTGCCACGATTGCGGTCATTATTGTTATTGCGAGCATTTTCGCGGGCTTCGCGCGCGGTTTTGTCTTCCGCTTTTTCTTCAACTTTAACTTCACCTGTGCTACCAAGCCATTTTTTAATGCGGCCTAAAAATGAGGTTTTAGCTTCGCGTAAGGGCATAGGCACTGGTCTGTCTTCCACAATCGGTGCAGATGTCGCTGCCGTAATGCCTTTCACCAAAGCTTCTGGCGCGCTTGGTTTGGCTTCTTCATTCAGGCTACGCACATAGGCGGTCTCGGCCGGCAATTCCACCATTTTGTAGCTGGCTTGCGAGGTTTCTTCAGTCACGTCATCATGTTTAATGCGCGTGATGCTGTAGTTTGGTGTTTCCATGTGAATGTTAGGAATCAAAATCACCTCAACACCCATGCGTTGTTCAATTTTATGAATATCGGCGCGTTTTTCGTTAAGCAAGAAAGTCGCAGCTTCAACCGGCAATTGCACCTGAATAATGGCACTGTTGTCTTTCATCGCTTCTTCTTGCGTAATGCGCAAAATGTGCAACGCGGTGGATTCAATGCCGCGAATATGGCCTGTACCGCTGCAACGCGGGCAAGCAGCGTGATTGGTTTCGCCTAAGCTTGGGCGCATGCGTTGGCGTGAAAGCTCGAGCAAACCAAAGCGTGAAATTTTGCCGGTTTGCACGCGTGCGCGGTCAGCATGCAGTGCGTCGCGCAAGGCGTTTTCTACTTCGCGTTGATTGCGCGGATTTTCCATATCAATAAAATCGATCACTACCAAGCCGCCAAGGTCGCGCAAGCGCAATTGGCGCGCCACTTCCTCAGCTGCTTCTATATTGGTGTTAAAGGCGGTTTGTTCAATATCTGCGCCTTTAATTGAGCGGCCAGAGTTGACGTCCACCGAAACTAGCGCTTCAGTATGGTCGATAACAATGGCGCCGCCAGAGGGCAAGCGCACTTCACGCGAAAAGGCAGATTCGATTTGATGCTCAATTTGAAAGCGCGAAAATAGCGGAACCTCATCCTGGTACAATTTCACACGCGCCACATTGCCTGGCATGACGTGGTTCATAAACTGCACCGCTTGTTCGTACACATCGGGTGTATCGATTAAAATTTCGTTGATGTCGGCACTGAAGTAATCGCGAATTGCACGAATGACTAGGCTGCCTTCCTGATAGATTAAAAACGCGCCTGCTTGAATGTGCGACGCTTCTTCAACCGCCGTCCATAGTTGCGTAAGGTAGTTTAAATCCCATTGCAATTCTTCGGCATTGCGGCCAATGCCAGCAGTACGCGCGATAATGCTCATGCCTTTTGGCACTTCTAATTGCGCCAATACATCGCGTAATTCGTTGCGGTCTTCACCTTCAATACGTCGCGAAACGCCACCACCACGTGGGTTGTTTGGCATCAAAACTAAGTAACGTCCAGCCAATGAGATGAAAGTGGTAAGCGCTGCACCTTTGTTGCCGCGCTCGTCTTTATCGACTTGCACGATTAACTCTTGGCCTTCTTTAATCACGTCTTGAATACGTGCGCGGCCAGCCTGAGATTTCTCTGAAAAATAACTATGTGAGATTTCTTTAAATGGTAAAAAGCCGTGACGTTCCATGCCGTAATCGACAAAAGCGGCTTCCAGAGAGGGTTCTACGCGGGTAATAACGCCCTTGTAAATGTTGCTTTTGCGCTGTTCTTTACCAGCGTGTTCTATATCTAAATCTACTAATTTTTGCCCATCGACAATCGCAACGCGGAGTTCTTCTGACTGCGTTGCATTAAATAACATGCGTTTCATTGTGTGCTCCCGCGCGCTAGCGGCAAACTTTTTGACAGTGGACTAAAGCCATGAAGAGGAATGTATTTAAGGTCGCATTGCTATATATATTCAAATATAATAGCCGGCAATATGTAGCATTAAATGCGTTGCAAGGCGCGTGTTTAAAGGCCTGTATTGCATAGTGCAAGTTGTAATGCGCTATGCGGCATGATTTAAATGTGTTGCTACAATTGCCAACTTACGCCAACAAGTGGCATAAATCCGTTAAAATTCTATCTTCAGTAACTTTAGTCGCGCTTAATGTTTTATTTTGTCTGCGGCGACTAGAGCGCAATTCTTTTATCGCTACTTTTATGGCGAGCGATTTAGCCAAAATATTTTGGGTAACTAAAACTGAGTGTTACCAGAAATTTCATGTGGTTGAATGGCTTTGTTAGCGCTTAATTCAACAACATAACAAGTATAGGCGTTATCACACTTTTAAGCAAAATATGATACAAAATATTACAATTGGCGCACACGCGGCAGCTAGTGTTACGGTAGATGAGGCTAGCGACGGTCAGCGCATCGATAATTTTCTCGCTAAAACGCTTAAAGGCGTACCAAAAAGCCATATTTATCGTATTTTGCGAAGTGGTGAAGTGCGCGTGAATAAAGGCCGCATCGATGCCTCGTACAAGCTTATTTTGGGCGATATTGTGCGCGTGCCGCCGATACGTGTTGCAACTACTGAAAAAGTAATAACAAATGCGCCAGCAACTTCTACCCTAGAAAAAACTGTTATTTTTGAAGATGACGCGCTATTGGTTATTGATAAACCCGCAGGTTTTGCTGTACACGGCGGCAGCGGTGTGAGTCGTGGTGTAATTGAGCAGCTACGATTAGAGCGCCCCAAAGCCAAATTTTTAGAATTGGTGCATCGGCTAGATCGCGAAACTTCTGGTGTGTTGATGCTGGCTAAAAAACGCGCAGCACTTGTCGCTTTGCACGAAATGATTCGCAACAATAAAACCGATAAGCGTTATTTAATGCTGGTGGCAGGCGAGTGGACAGAAAAGAAAAAGCGCGTGATTTTGGATTTGCAAAAATACGTGTTGCCCAATGGCGAGCGGCGCGTGAACGTAGTGACCGACAAAAGCAAAGATAAATATGACGAAGCGCAAGTTTCTGAAACCATTTTTTATTTGAAGCAAAATTTTGTCGGTTTTAGTTTGCTTGAAGCGCAACTTATTACTGGCCGCACGCATCAATTAAGGGTGCAATTGGCACATTTGGGTTTTCCTATTGCCGGAGATGATAAGTATGGTGATTTTGCACTGAACAAATCTTTGGCAAAAAAAGGCATGAAGCGCATGTTTTTACATTCTGCTGAAACAAATTTGCAGCATCCTATTTCTGGTGAAAAGCTTAAGTTAATTGCGCCTTTGCCGCCAGAATTACAAAAATTTACTGAAAAATTAGAGAGTGAAGTTAGAAATTAAATGGAAAAGCAGTTTGATTTAATCGTATGGGATTGGGATGGCACACTGGCTGACTCGACCGGCATGATCACCAACGCCATTGTGCAGGCGGCCGAGCAAGTGGGCTTACCAAAGCTTGATCCGCTAGCGGCGCGCAATATTATTGGTTTGGGGCTGAAAGAGTCTATCTACGCTCTATTTGGCGATTTGCCTGCCGATGTTGCACAAAAATTGGCCATGCAATACAGCGCCAATTATTATGCAGGCGAGCAGGCGATTCCACTGTTTAAAGGCGCAAAAGAGACCATCATTGAGCTTAAGCGAAGTGGTTATAAGCTGGCGGTAGCCACAGGCAAGGGCAGGCGCGGACTTAATTTGGCGCTTCAACATAGCGGTTTAACGCCGTATTTTCATGCAACGCGCACCGTGGATGAATGCTTTTCTAAGCCGCATCCGCAAATGTTAGATGAAATTATGGATGATTGTGTGGCAACACCTGAGCGTACCTTGATGATTGGCGATACCAGTTACGATTTGCAGATGGCTAAAAATGCCAGTGTGCAAGCGGTGGCGGTAACATTCGGCGCGCAATCACGCGAAAAACTATCAGGGTACAATAGCATTGAAACGTTCCATCAATTTAATGACTTAAGTACTTGGCTTCTAAAGCATGCCTAAAAATACGATAGTTTTTAATAGTCACGAGCTGCATGAAAAATCACTTGGACTACGTTTTGCGTTGCCGGCGTTGGGTGAATTCGCCACAGGTTTTGTGGTGCGCTATCACGGCAAGGCGCACGCTTACGTGAACCAGTGCGCGCATGTGCCGGTGGAGCTGGATTGGGAACAAGGTAATTTTTTTACCGTGAGCAAAGATTACCTCATCTGCGCCACGCACGGTGCGCATTATCAGCCCGATACTGGCCACTGTATCATGGGCCCGTGCAAAGGAAAAAGCTTGCAAATGTTGCCCGTAACAGAGCAAAATCAGCAAATTACCATTCATACCGATCAATTACACAATACACACAGGAAAACCTAAATGGCAGAACAAGATAGTTTTAAAGATAACAACGTCTGGCAGCAACAAACCATCGAAAAGCTCGCGCTTTCTGGCTTAAAAGAGCAGAAAACAGCGCGTCGCTGGGGCATATTTTTTAAAATACTCACCTTCGGCTATTTATTTTTATTGCTGTTTATGCTGATGGGCTGGTTTGGCGGCAAAAGCAGCTCTAGACCGCACACAGCTTTAATTGAGATTAATGGCGTCATCGAGGCGGGCGGTGAGGTGAACGCAGATTCTTTCATTAGCAGCTTGAATGATGCCTACGAAAGCAGCGGCACCAAAGGCATTATTCTGCGCTTTAACACGCCAGGCGGCAGCCCGGTGCAGGCGGGCATTATTAACGACGAAATTAGACGCCAAAAGAAACTGCACCCTAAAATCCCTGTGTATGGCGTGGTGGAAGATATCTGCGCCTCAGGCGGCTATTACATTGCAGTGGCGACCGATAAAATTTATGTGGATAAAGGCAGTATCGTTGGCTCAATCGGCGTGTTGATGGATGGCTACGGCTTTACCGAAGTGATGAAAAAAGTTGGCGTAGAACGCAGGCTAATGACCGCTGGCGAAAACAAAGGCATGCTAGACCCATTCTCTCCAGTTAACCCAAAACATCAAGCTTTAGCGCAAGCTATGTTGAACGAAGTGCACGAGCAATTTAAAGCGGTAGTGCGTCAGGGCCGCGGTAGTAGGCTAAAAGAAACGCCAGAAGTGTTTAGCGGACTATTTTGGAGCGGTGAACAAAGTATTAAACTCGGCCTTGCCGATGCGCTGGGAAGTGCAGATTACGTGGCGCGCGAGGTGATTAAGCAAGAAGAAATTGTGGATTACACCTACCAAGAAACCGTGGTAGACCGCTTTGCTAAACGCTTGGGCGCCAGCATGGCAAAATCGATAGGGCTTGATGCGATGACAAAAGGTATGCAGTTAAGGTAGCAAGCAAACACTTACTGGCTCCGCGAAACGGTATCGGATACTGTGGCGTGCTAGGCGGCGCCATCGGTAAGCCAGTTCCCAAGAAACCGAGAGCCAAGCGAACCAAGTACAACGATGCTAAATATTGAGGCGGCAGTTTGCGAGGGATTGAGACCAACCTGACTGATGGCGATTGCGTTGGCTGAGGCAATTACAAGCAGCACTAATCCGGTGATACCCCACGCGCGAAGCGAATGAAACAGCGCACGAGTGAATAAAATGAGCAATAGTCCAGCGAGATTAGCCATCCAGCAATATTGCTGCACGTTATCTAGGATCATCTGCATTGATTCGCCCATGATGGTGCCTAACGTTTGAATTAAGGGGCTGGCTTTAGCCAGTCCCGCTTGAATGACGGGTTAGGCATTTTATTCATTAAAGGGCCGAACACCAGCGATTTTGTAAAAGCGTTGCTGAACTGGAGTATCTGAGGAAGTGAGTCTGACACCCTTAATACATTCTTTAAAAGTGATATTTTTATTAGCTTCAATTTCAATTCTATCAATTATATTTTGACCATGACTACATAATAAATCTTCAATTGGGCCAGCAGCTAATATTTCTAATAACCTTGCATCTTTTACTTCTTCTAATTTGTGAAAAATTCTAAGAATGATTTCCCAAGCCAATTCGGGGTTGTCATTAGGTAATTTAATTAATGTTTCAATTGCCCACCAGTTAGTTTCGTACTCAGGTGAGTTACTGCCACTTTTTTCAGCAGTTATCCATGTACTAACAAGGTTCTCCTTTTCATGGTTATCCATTACCTATGCCTAACGTAAAATAGACCCCAAAAAAGAACTTAATCTTTTATTTGGGCATGTTGTTAATTTTATAAAAAAGTGCATAATATTAATTAAATCAAACAGTAAATAATTTTTATTACACCTAATATTTGATTCTTCAGCGTGCTTAACCAAGTCGATTAACACTAACGGCTTAATTATTTAAGCATTTTAGTGTGGTTTATTAATCCATTGGTAGAGCTATCGTAGTTGCTCACAAGCTCGTCGCTGGTGAGTTGCGGCAAAATTTGTTGGGCGATTTGTTTGCCGTATTCCACGCCCCATTGGTCGAAGCTGTTGATATCCCACATCATGCCTTGCACGAATATTTTGTGCTCGTACAGCGCAATCAGCTTGCCGAGCGTATTTGGTGTGAGTTTATCGAACAAAATCGAAGTCGTCGGGCGGTTGCCTTCAAACACTTTGTGCGGCAGTAATTTTTCTAGTGCTTCACCCGACATACCTTGTTTTTCAAGTTCTGCCCGCGCTTCTTGTTTGGTTTTTCCCAACATTAACGATTGCGTTTGCGCCAAGAAATTAGCCAGTAAAATTTTGTGATGCGCGTAACCGTGCTTGCCAATGGCATAATGACTATGCACAGGCATCAAAAAATCTGCCGGCACAATTTGTGTGCCTTGGTGAATCAGTTGGTAAAACGCATGCTGACCGTTGGTGCCGGCTTCGCCCCAAATAACCGGGCCAGTTTTATATTGCACGCGGCTACCATCGCGACAAATAAATTTGCCGTTACTTTCCATATCCGCTTGTTGCAAGTACGCTGGGAAGCGCGCCATGCCTTGATCGTAGGGCAGTATTGCGCTGGTATCAACGTGGAAGAAATTGTTATACCAAATGCCGATTAACGCCATTATTACTGGCATATTTTGCTCTAGCGGCGCAGTTTTAAAATGCACATCCATTTCATGTCCGCCGCTAAGCAAATCTTCAAAGTTATCCATACCTACATATAAGGCAATAGATAAGCCGATGGCAGACCATAAGGAGTAACGACCGCCGACCCAATCCCAAAACGCAAACATATTGGCGGTATCGATGCCAAATTCTGCCACCGCTTTTGCGTTAGTAGAAAGTGCCACAAAATGCTTGGCGACATGTGCGCTATCTTTGGCATTTTCCAAAAACCAAGTGCGCGCAGAAAGCGCATTGGTCATGGTTTCCTGCGTGGTAAAGGTTTTGGAGGCTACAATAAATAATGTGGTTTCTGGGTTGCACACTTCAAGCGCAAGCATCAAATGTGCGCCATCAATGTTCGACACAAAGTGTATGTTTAAATTGGGGCTGGCGTAAGGTTTAAGCGCGTTGCAGACCATGACAGGGCCTAAATCAGAGCCACCAATGCCAATGTTGACAATATCCGTAATGCGTTTGCCTGTGTAGCCTTTCCAATCGCCGCTACGCACTTGCTCGCTAAACTTACGCATTTGTTTAAGCACGACGTTAACTTCCGGCATGACATCTTTGCCATCCACGTAAACGGGCGTATTGCTACGGTTGCGCAGGGCGGTGTGCAACACAGCGCGATTTTCGGTGATATTGATTTTTTCGCCAGCAAACATTTTATCGCGGGATTCTTCTATTTTAGCTTCGCGCGCCATTTGCAATAGCAAAGGCAATGTTTCATCGGTAATACGATGTTTGGAGTAATCAAACAGCAAATCTTTAAACTTCAAGCTGTATTTTTGGAAGCGTTTAGGGTCATTTGCGAACAAATCGCGCATGTGCAATGGCACTACGGTTTTTTGATGTGCGCAAAGTTTTTGCCAAGTTGGGAATTGCGTAAGAGTTGTCATTTATTATTTAAAACAATTAGTTATACTATATATTTATGTTGCCAATTAATTTTGTACTAGGCAGTTACAGGCATAATTATCAACCCAGCTAGCGGCGGCAAGGTAATTAATAATGATTGTGCACGGTTCATCCAAGTAACATTCTCTGTTTGCAGCCCTGCGCCATTACCTTGATTGTTACCGCCGTAATACTCAGCATCGCTATTAAAAATCTCCGCATATCGCCCCGCTTTTGGCACGCCAATACGATAATTATGCCGTAAAACAGGCGTAAAGTTGAGCACTATTATAGCAAAACTGCCATCGCGAGCGCGCCGAATGAAGCTAATAATGGATTGATCGGAATCATGGCAATCAATCCAATCAAACCCCTGCGGTTCAAAATCTAAATCGTGCAAGCAATTTATTGAGCGATATTTTTGGTTCAAATCACGCGTAAGGCGCTGTATGCCTTGATGTTGCTCGTATGCAAGCAAATGCCAATCAAGACTGCTGTTCACGTTCCATTCGCGGCCTTGGGCAATTTCGTTGCCCATAAAATTAAGTTTTTTGCCTGGGCTAGTCAATTGCAGCGTGAGTAAAAGCCGCAAATTGGCAAATTTTTGCCAAGCATCACCCGGCATTTTATCTAATAACGAATGTTTACCATGCACCACTTCATCGTGCGAAAACGGTAACACAAAGTTTTCGCTGTAAGCATACAACTGGCCAAAAGTAAGCTTATCGTGATGATACTTGCGATGCACAGGGTCATTTTCGATATAGGCCAAATTATCGTTCATCCAACCCATGTTCCACTTCATGCTAAAGCCCAAACCGCCTAAATACACGGGGCGCGATACGCCTGGCCAAGCGGTCGATTCCTCAGCAATTGTGAGCGCGCCAGGGAAATCTTGGTGCACAATTGTATTAAGTTGCTTAATAAAATCAATAACTTCTAGATTCTCTCGGCCGCCAAATTTATTCGGCAACCATTCACCCGCTTTGCGTGAATAATCAAGATACAACATGGAAGCTACGGCATCCACACGTAAGCCGTCAATATGAAACTCTTCTAACCAAAAATAAGCGTTGGCAATTAAAAAGTTGCGTACTTCATTGCGGCCATAGTTAAATATCAACGTGCCCCAATCTTGATGCTCACCAAGTCTAGCATCTTCGTGCTCGTACAAGGCACTGCCATCGTAGCGCGCCAGTGCCCAATCATCCTTAGGAAAATGTCCTGGCACCCAATCAAGAATGACGCCGATGTTGGCTTGGTGGCATGCATCCACAAAAAAGCGCAAATCGTCTGGCGTACCAAATCGATTGGTGACGCCAAAGTAGCCCGTGGTTTGATAGCCCCAAGATTCAGTTAAAGGATGCTCGGTAATCGGCAACAATTCAATATGTGTGTAACCCATTTCGGCCACGTAAGGCACCAGTTTTTCGGCCAGATCACGATAGCTCAATAATTCGTCGCCATCTTTGCGCTGCCAGCTGCCTAAATGCACCTCGTAGCAGTTAAATGGTGCGTGCAGCCAATCGAGTTGGCCACGATTTTTAAGCCAAGTTTTATCTTTCCATTTGTATTTATTGGTTGGTGTAACGCGCGAAGCGGTGCCAGGTCGCAATTCAAACTCGCGCGCGTAGGGGTCGATTTTGGTGAAAATCGCGCCGGTTTGGCGATTACGGATTTCAAATTTATATAAATCGCCTGCGGTGAGATTAGGAACAAAAAGCTCCCAAACCCCGCTAGCACCGCGCACACGCATTGGGTTGACGCGACCATCCCAGTTGTTGAAATTGCCCACCACACTGACGCGCTCTGCACTTGGCGCCCAAACGGCAAAACGCACCCCAGCAACGCCTTGCAGTTCACACGCATGCGCGCCAAATGTGTTGTAGGCATGGTTTAACTGGCCTTCGGCGAATAAGTGCAACTCATCGTTGCTGATAAATGGCATAAATGAGTAAGCATCGTGCGTTTCGATGGTTGCAGAATTTTGTTTTATTTTTAGCAAACAAGGCGAGGTAGGCTGCTTGTTGTCTTGCCAAGTAAATAAACCATCTTGATGCGCTTTTTCTAGTGGCAGCCAATCTGTGCCAACCTTAAGCCAAACATTGGTTGCTTGAGGCAAAAAAGTACGAAAAATAAAGGTTTTTTTGCCTTTTTCATGCAACCCTAAGTAATGAAAGGGGTCATGATGTTGTGCACCTAAAATGAGGTGAAGCTGTTTGAGGTCTGTTTGAGTTGTCAAAATGCGAGTCTTAAATTAAATATGATAAGAGCTATATAAAAAAAGTGTTTATGCTCTAGATTATAACGCTTTATTGCGCCTATAATGTGATTAAGCGCTGAATTAGATGCTTGCATTGTCGCAATTTTATTCACTTTAAGTTTTTTTGCTACAAAAATCATGATGCCAATTTTGCAACCTAATTTCACCTAATTACTTGTGTAGCTGAAGAGAATAAATCATGGATAAAGAAGTTAACTCACCACGTTTTGTAAGTAATCTAACTAAAAATTCGGTTGCGCTTATTTTGGCAGGTGGACGAGGCAGCCGCTTAAAAGACTTAACTAGCCATCGTGCCAAGCCGGCCGTGCCATTTGGCGGCAAGTTTCGTATTATCGATTTCCCCTTATCTAATTGCATTAACTCGGGCATTCGCCGTGTTGGTGTAGTAACACAATACAAATCGCATAGCCTGATGCGTCATATTCAGCGCGGCTGGGGATTTTTACGTGGTGAATTCAATGAATATGTAGATTTATTACCTGCTTCACAGCAGCGTGATACAGAAGATTGGTACAAAGGTACTGCTGATGCGGTATATCAAAATTTAGATATTCTGCGTGCCAGCCTAGCGGAATATGTAGTGATTTTGGCGGGTGACCATGTTTATAAAATGGATTATGGCCAAATGCTGGCTTGCCATGTGAAAAATAACGC
>JANYGD010000108.1 GCA_025359405.1 Methylotenera sp.
TTTATGCCAAAGCGGCTTTTTCAGTTGTGGAAATGCGGCTTGCAGCTCCTGCTCGACCTTAAGCGCTAACGCATCTTGCGTGAGTCGTTGATGTTTGCCTTTCGCACTAATCATCACTGCCATTAAGCCATGCTGCTTGCACAAAATACCACGATCGAACACCCACTGACTTAAGCCGCCAGTCAAGCCCAGCATGGGCACGGAGAGGGTTACGTTGCGTTGGTATTGCAAATAAATGGTGTAGATAGGCTGATAGTCATAGCTTTCGGTTTGCTCTGCGATGAAACCCAGCTTAGGCAAATCGCCAATCACATTGCGCAGCCGCACTGGCGACATCGCCACAATCACATGGGTGGCCTCAAATTGGTGCCCTTCTTTTGTAAAAACGGTGTAACCATTAGGGTTTGGCGTAATGTTTTTGACACGTTTGTTTAGCAATATAGTTGCGAGTTGAGAGTTGAGATAGCGCATTATTGGCTGCGAAAATAGTTGTGACAGATCTAATTTTGGCAATAAAAAATCGCTGTCAGTTTTTTTGCTGTTAAAAGTATCGCGTAACACATTTAAAAATATTTTGCTGCTGGCTAATTTGATTGGCGTATTGAGCGCAGCTAAGCACAGCGGCTCCCACAGCAGGGTAGTGGTTTGATTTGATTGCTTATTTTTTTGCAAAAAATCTGCCAGCGGCTCATCTATTGTTAAGTGACAATTGCTATTTTTAAGGTGAAGCATGAATTTGACGACATTCACGCGCTCAATAAAACTCAAGCCAGAACAAAGTAAAAAACCTGCCAATTGGTTAAACGGTGTCGGCAGATAAGTAGGCGTTGCGAATTTAAAGGCAGTTTGATTGCCTGAGCGAATATCCAAGTTTAGCGGAATGCGCATCAAGGCATCTTTTTCTTGTACACCAACCTTTTCCAGCAATTTAAGCGTTTCGCGATAGGCGCCAAGCATAATATGCTGGCCGTTATCAAGCTGATGCACTCGGCTGTTGAACTCGATGGCCACGCTACGTGCGCGACCACCAGTTTGCGCGGCTGCGTCTAGCAGAGTGACTTGTATACCCTTTTCTGCAAGGCACACAGCGGCCGCCATGCCTGCCATGCCGCCGCCAATCACAACGACGTGTTTAGGCATATTTAAAGTAGGTTTGCATGGCGAGCATGAGTTTGCGCAAAGGAGGCAGTGAGGTTTTGCTGGTTAGGACTTTTTCTGCGCCATCAACCTTAATTTCGCGCAGTAGCGTACGGTAAATCGCCGCCATCATCAGGCCGGTGCGCTGTTGTTTGGCGTCTTCCACGGGCAATTCGCGCAAGGCTTTGTCGTAATAGCTTTCTGCGCGTTCAATTTGGTAATCAATCAGCTCTTTTACTTCTGCAGATTCGCGGCTTTGTAAAATGTCGTCTTCTGATACTTTTGCTTTTCTTAACTCGTCTAGAGGCAAGTAGATACGGCCTCTGCGCGCATCTTCACCCACATCGCGAATAATATTGGTGAGTTGAAATGCCATGCCTAAATCGTGTGCATATTTAAGCGTTTTACGGTTTTTAAAGCCAAAAATGCTGGCAGAAAGTAAGCCAACCACGCTGGCGACGCGGTAACAATACAGCTGTAATTGCTTAAAATCTTGGTAGCGGTTGAATTTTAAATCCATTTCCATGCCGTCGATAATCTCTAAAAAATGTTCTTGCGCCAGATTAAATTGTTTAATAACAGGCTGTAAAGCTTTGGTAACTGGGTGTTGTGGTGTGCCGGCGTATAAATTGGCGACTTCAGATTTCCACCAATTGAGCTTGGTTTGTGCCACGCCAAAATCGGTGCATTCATCCACCACGTCGTCCACCTCACGGCAAAACGCATAAAGTACCGTCATGGCATCGCGTTGAGTTTTGGGGAGAAAAATGAAGCTGATGGTAAAGCTGGAGCCACTTTGAGCGGCTTTTTGTTTGCAGTATTCTAATGGCGTCATTAATTCAACAAGGCTTTAAGCAGAATCACTGGCCAATCCCACGCCACGAGTATAGGCCTGTGCTTGAATACATCGCCGCGCACGTTTCTGAGTTTATACAAAATACGATCGCCACCGTTCATAATCATACGCATTTCAATGCCAATGCGGCCAGGTAGCACATTTCCTAGCGGTTTACCCTCGTGCAGCATGGCTTCGGCGCGATCTATATTAAACAGCATGAACGCTTCCCAATGTCTATTGGCGTGCTGGCTGGCGATTTGCGCTTCGGTCACACCAAATTGCTTCATTTCATCCTGGCACAAATAAATGCGGCTTTTGTGAAAGTCGTTTTCAAAATCAATCGCTACATCTTGATAAAAATTGATCAATTGCAATGCGGTACAAATTTTGTTGGAATAAATAATATTCTCTGGCGTGGCCTTGTCAAAAAGATGCAACAACAATGCACCTATTGGGTTTGCGGAGCGGCGGCAATAATCCAAAAGCTCAAAAAAATTAGCGTAACGTGTTTTTGTGACATCTTGGCCAAACGCATCAAGCAGATCGTAGAAAGGCGCTAAAGGCAGCTCATATTTACGAATCATGTTGCCAAATTCGGTAAAAAATGGTGATTTTGTTCTACCATTGCGCTGAATAACATCTAACTCATTCTTAAAGCCTTGTAGTTTGGCCAAACGCCATGCTGGCTTGTGGTAGCCTTCATCAGCAAAATCATCGGCCTGGCGCGCAAACGTGTAAATTAATGCAATTGGATCGCGCAAATGCTTAGGTAACACAAACGAAGCTACTGGAAAGTTTTCATAATGTTGCTGCGAAATGGCAAAGTAGTCATCTTTGACTTCTTTTGTCACATCAAAAATGTTGGAATCGGTAGCCATTAACTTAAGTATGCCACAAAACATATAAATACATAAAGGCTACAGCGCTAGCATCTGCCATGCGCTACAATAATCATAAGATATTTGTGGAAAATACAACTTATGTTAGGTGGCTTATGTTAGGTATTATTGGCGGCACCGGTTTAGCACAGCTGGAAAACTTGAAAATTACTAGGCGTCAAATCGCCCGCACGCCATATGGCGAGGCATCGCAGCCTTTAGTATTTGGTAAATTGGCAGGGCTAGAAGTGGTGTTTTTGGCACGACACGGCGGTGGCCACACTATTCCACCACATGCGGTGAATTATCGCGCCAATATTTGGGCACTGCATTCTGTTGGCGTAAAAAATCTGCTGGCAATTGCGACTACTGGTGGCATTGCCAGCGATTTAGCGCCTGGCGACATTGTGTTGCCGCACCAAATTATTGATTACACACATGGCCGCAAAAATACTTATCACGATGGCATTGAGTTGCCGGTAAAACACATTGATTTTACCGAACCTTATTCACAAGATTTGCGTCAAATTTGCAAGCGAGCTGCAATCAATGTTCA
>JANYGD010000142.1 GCA_025359405.1 Methylotenera sp.
GCTGCCGTTTATCGCGGTCATCAAAATTAGTTTTGCTGATCAAGCCACCAAAATTCCACCCTATACTGATTTACTTCAAATTCAAGACGGGCTATGGAAGATCAAGCTCAATTTTGAGCACTATCGTGCAGTATTGACTGATAGTTTGTACATCCGTTCTTACCTTGATTCGATTGTTGTTGCGTTTAACACTACCTTAATTTGCTTGCTGATTGGCTACCCGACTGCGTATTTTATTGCGCGTTGTGAGAAATGGCGTAATGAGCTGATGATGGCCGTCATGCTGCCATTTTGGACCTCGTATTTAATTCGGGTTTATGCATGGATAGGTATCTTAAAAGACAACGGTTTACTTAATAATTTTCTGCTTTCTGTGCATTTAATCGATGAGCCGCTGCGCCTATATCACAACAATTGGGGCATGTATATTGGCATGGTGTATTCTTATCTGCCCTACCTCATTCTGCCGCTTTACGCGCACATGGTAAAAATGGATTTAACGCTGCTGGAAGCCGCTCACGACTTGGGAGCCAAGCCATGGAAGGCCTTTCGTGATATTACTTTGCCGCTCTCCATGAAAGGCGTGATTGCAGGTAGTTTGCTGGTGTTTATTCCCGCGGTGGGCGAATATGTGATTCCAGAACTGCTTGGCGGTTCCGATTCGGTGATGATAGGCCGCGTCATGTGGGATGACTTTTTTAGTAATACCGATTGGGTAACTGCCTCGGCCACCGCGTGTATTATGATAGCTTTGTTATTGTTGCCGATGGCCATATTCCAGCGTACGCAAATTGAAGCGATGGAAAGTGCGTATGAATAAGCCAAATAGTCGCGTTTCCAGTATCGTACTTTGGCTGGTGTTTCTCTTTCTGTACATACCGTTGTTGGTTGTCATCGTGTACTCGTTTAACGAATCCAAACTCGCCAGCGTGTGGTCTGGGTTTTCCTTTAAATGGTATAGCGCATTGGTAACGGACGAAGAGCTCATCGATGCCGCTTGGTTTAGCTTAAAAATTGCAGTGGCTACCGCATTTTCAGCGGTGATACTTGGTACTTGGGCAGCCATGATACTGGCGCACTACGGCCGTTTCCGCGGTTTTACGCTATTTATGGGCATGCTCAACGCCCCCATTGTGCTACCCGAGGTGATTTTGGGTATTTCACTCTTATTACTGTTTGTGAATATGCAACAAATGCTGGGTTGGCCCGAAGATCGCGGCTTTTTCACCATCTGGATTGGACACACTATCTCGTGTATTGCTTATGTGGCCATTACCGTACAATCACGGCTATCCGAAATAGATAAATCACTGCTAGAAGCTGCGCAAGACTTGGGAGCGCCACCGCTCAAGGCATTTTTTGAAATCACTTTACCACTCATTTCGCAAGCACTGATTTCCGGCTGGCTGTTGTCGTTTACCATTTCTATCGACAACGTGGTGATTTCTGCATTCTTGTCTGGCCCAGGTTCATCCACCTTGCCTTTGGTGGTGTTTTCCCGCACGCGGCTGGGGCTTAACCCAGAAATTAATGCATTGGGTACCTTGTTTATTTTCACCGTGACCATCGCCATTATTATCAATAACATTGCCATGCGTAGGCGCGAGAAACAACGTGAAATTGACATGCGCTTGGCGCTAAGCTCTCATTAAAATTGCACCTAAGCAAAACTTAGCACTAATTTAGCTCAGCTGACATGTGCGAGGTCTGGCTTTATAGATGCTTATGCAGTGACTATTTGCTAGCATTTTGGGGTCTATAGCTGGTGTTATTTCTATGACAATTTTGCTACGTTTAATGTCTAATTTCGATCTCATGCCGACACTCAAACATTTCTATAAAATTCACTTCAGGTGGTGCATATGCACCTTAGCAGTGCATTCAGTTAGCATCAATGCTATCAAATTTAAATGCTATAGCTGTAAATTATTTATTAAATTCAATAAGTTAAAAATAGCACACTTGCTTGGCATGACCTTTGCTATAGGTAATCAATGTTAAAGGTAATGATTGTTGATAATGAGATAAAGCGTAGCAAACCTTTAAAGCAATCACTGATTGACAATGGGTTCGAGGTGATTGCACATGTAGAAAATGACATGCATTTGCAATCAAAGTGTTTTGAATTGAAGCCTGATATTGTGATTATTGATACTGATTCTCCTAATCGCGATACTTTAGAGAATATTTGTGTGATGAGTATGCATGACCCACGGCCTGTGATTGATGCTGCAATAGCAAGGTTTGAAGAGTTTAAAAGCTTGCGTTCAGAGCTTACATTAGCCAAATCTAAATTGGATGAGCGCAAAATAGTTGAGCGAGCAAAAGGTTTGCTAATGAAGCAGCGTGGTCTAGACGAAGAAGATGCTTATGAAATGTTGCGCAGCATGGCAATGAAGAAAAATATGAAATTGGCAGATTTATCGCATCAATTGATGGAAGCGGCAAGCATGTTAATTGCTTAGAGAATAAATGTATTCGCCCAAAGACGGGCAAATACAAAGTGTTAAGTTGTACCAGCGTTGGTGCAAGTAATTTTAAATTATTGTTTTTAAGACAAAGGCGTCTTAATTGTGAGGTTAAACCCTCGCTATTAAGACGCCTTTTTTATTGCTAAAACTATGTTAGTTAAATTTTTGTTAGGAGTATTAAGAATGAGCAAAGAAGTGAAATCTAAAGCACCTGTGGTTAATACTAAAGTCACAGTAGATTCTAGTCGTCGTAATTTCTTCAAAAATAGTATTGCAGGTGCATTTGGCGCCGCTGCGATGATGAATTTGGTACCTGATGGCATTCGCACAGCAGCCTACGCGGCAGGTTCTGACGCACCAGAAATTACTGAGGTGAAAATTGGATTTATCCCGCTGACTGACTGCGCGCCAATTGTAGTTGCGGCTGAAATGGGCTTTGATAAAAAATATGGTATTAAAATTATTCCTGCTAAACAAGCATCTTGGGCTGCAGTACGCGATAAAACAGTGAATGGCGA